>CAXUIV010000004.1:0-29792 GCA_964250875.1 uncultured bacterium | reverse complement strand
CACTCTTACCAGAAGCTGGTGGAATTGTTGGCACATTCAGGACGGCACCAGTACCGCCGTTCACCACACCCCGTAGTCCTTCATGCAGCACGCGCAGCGTTTCGGGCTTTAGATTTAACGACTCCCGCCAGTATTGCGCTGGCTTATTGTCCGCCAACAAGTGCGGCCTAACTCGATAGCCACCATTGGCAGGCACGGCATACATGACAGCAAGTTGCAGGGGCGTCGCCTGTAGGAATCCTTGGCCGATGGACATATTAACCGTATCCCCCACAGTCCAGGGAATGTGTAAATTCTTCTGCTTCCAGTCATCATCCGCGACCAACCCAGACGCCTCTTCTGGTGCCAGTTCAATGCCAGTATTTTGTCCAAAACCATACCGCCGTGCCCACTGAATCAATGTTGGCCCTCCAATTCCCCTACCAATTTGATAGAAGAACGTGTCACTACTCCAAGTGAGCGCTCCCACAAATCCTAAAGGACCGAAGCCAGCGTGGTTCCAGTCAGCAAAGTTGACTCCACCAATATTGATTGAAGCGTAAGTATCAAGCACCGTGTCAGGAGAGAATTTACCTGATTCCAGACCAGCAGTGGTCGTGATAATTTTGAACGTGCTAGCAGGTGGAAAGCCCCTAAGAGCGCGGTTGACAAATGGGTGGTCTTCACTTTGTAACTTTTTCCAAATTTGTGTACTTAATCGCTTGGAAAACAAGTTTGGGTCAAAAGCCGGACGACTCACCATTGCTAAGACCCCACCGTTACGGGGATCGATGGCCACGATCGCACCTTGACGCCCCCCCAGCGCCGCCTCAGCTGACTTTTGCAAATCCAGGTCTAGGGTCAGATGCACATCTTCACCAGACTTTGCTCGCTTTTGCTCTAAAACACGGATAATCCGGCCACCTCGATCGACCTCAACCTGCTGACCGCCCCACTCTCCTCGCAACTGGTTTTCAAAAGCCTCTTCGACTCCCATCTGGCCTGTGACATCCCCCATCCGGTAGCCTTGGTTCCGCTTTTCCTCTAGTTCCTGGTCATTCATTTCGCCGGTATATCCCAGCACATGGGCTGCTAAATCGCCATTGGGGTAGTCTCGCACGGCCTCTATATCAACCTCAACGCCCTGTAGCTGACTGCTGTACTCTGCTAGCGCCGTAATTTGGGCTGGACTCAAGTCCCGCGCCACCCGTACTAATGTGGCAGAGTTGTAACCTGCTTGTTTGAGTCGCTTGTAAATTTCGGCTTCCGGCATGTTGAGAATCCCAGACAGCAGCTTGAGGCCACCTGGCCATTCTGTCTGCTTCCGGGCCAGCGGCCAGAGATACACGGCATGAGACAGGCGACTGCCAGCTAAAACTTTGCCCTTGCGATCAAAAATATTGCCTCGCTGAGGCTGTTTGGGAATCACTCGAATTCGATTATTCTCTGCTAGCTGCCGGTTGTGAGGCCCGTCTACTAGTTGCAGGTAGGCAAGACGACTGCCAATACCACCTGATATCGCTAGAGTCACAGTCAGCATCATCGTTATTGAACGAAAACGGTTGCCGACGGTACGTGCGGTTTTTGTCCTGCTACTGGAAGCAGATTGAATCAAGGTCATACAGGTACTTGGGGTGGAGAGTAGCTTGAGAATGATTGAGTTGAATTCCTAGATTCAATGTAGGCAGAATACAATAAACCAAAGTTAGATCTGGTACTCTACCAAAGAAACTCCCTGACTAGCTGTATAGGCGTAACGTAACCGTACTTTAATCAAAATTATGGCTCAAACTGCGACGCAGAATACAGGAGTGGCAGCAACTGATGCGCTTGATGTTGAACTGCATAACGTTTTCAAGTTTTTCAACGGAGAGCCAGCTGTTCACGGTGTTGATTTGAATATCCGCTCTGGGGAGTTCTTTAGTATTTTAGGCCCCTCCGGCTGTGGTAAGACAACCACACTTCGCCTCATTGCTGGGTTTGAAACGCCCTCAGCTGGAAAACTACTCATCCGGGGTCAGTCAATGGCTCATGTGCCGCCCTACCGGCGACCAGTTAACACTGTTTTTCAGAGCTATGCCTTATTTAATCACCTGAGCGTTTGGGACAACATCGCCTTTGGACTGCGTCTCAAACGGCTATCTGCTGCGGAGATTCAAACCAGAGTCGGAGAGGTCCTAAAGCTGGTTAAGATGGAGGCGTTGCGATCGCGCTTTCCAGACCAACTGTCTGGTGGCCAGCAACAGCGGGTAGCATTGGCGCGGGCGCTGGTCAACCGTCCAACCGTGCTGCTACTAGATGAACCCCTGGGAGCGCTGGACCTAAAGTTACGTAAGGAAATGCAGGTTGAGCTATCGAATTTGCACAAAGAGTTGGGATTAACTTTTGTCATGGTAACTCATGACCAAGAGGAGGCACTCTCGCTATCAGACCGCATTGCCGTAATGAATCAGGGCAAAATTGAGCAAATTGGCTCTCCTCAACAAATTTATGAGCAGCCTCAAACAGCTTTCATTGCTGATTTTATCGGGGATACTAACTTGTTTCCAGGTCGGCTTACAGCCGTAGAGGGATCAAGCCTGGAGATTTTGACGGATACTAAACTCAAGATTGTGGTGCAGCAGCAGGAGATGCAGCCTTACAGTAGCGGTGAGTCGGTGGTGGTGAGCGTTAGACCAGAAAAAATTACTCTGAGTCTTTATCCTGCCAGCGTACAGGCCAACTGCTACGAAGGGCGACTGAAGCACGTTATGTATTTAGGAACGCATGTACATTATGTTGTGGAGCTGTTATCCGGCGAGTGCTTGACGGTCTCGCAATCCAGCACAGCTGGGACACTGCCAGAGGCCCATACCCCAATTTATGCCTCGTGGGCGGCGACGAACTGTCTGGCGCTGAAGGCTTAGGGATTGATCACTCCTACGGAGATGCGATAAAAATCGTGATGACTGATTTGTCTACTGTAGGGGCGGCCCGTCGGCTCGCTTCTGCTGAACTCCTATCCAGGCGGCAGCTCTTGAAGGCGGCAGCGCTCTCCTCTCTTTCGCTTTCTGGTTGTGGGTGGCGGCTGGGAGAAGTTCGTGCTAACTCAACTGTTACAAAAGCTACTGATAAGTTATACGTGTATACCTGGACTCAGTATACGGATGAAGATTTACTCAAAAGCTTCTCCACTCAGACGGGTATCAAGGTCATAGCAGATGTGTACGACTCGAACGAAACCATGCTGGCAAAGATGCAAGCAGGAGGTGGAGCGGCTTACAGTGTTATTTACCCTAGTGACTATGTCGTGCGACGACTGGTACAGAAGAACTCTCTGATGCCACTTGATCACTCCCGGTTGGCTGGACTAGAGAATCTCTTTCCCCGATTTCAAAATCCAACATACGATCCAGGCAACCGTTACAGCGTGCCGTTGAGCTGGGGGACAACGGGTTTTATTTACAACGCTCAGAAGCTAAAAGAGGCACCAGCAGATTGGAGTTACCTTTGGGAACATCAGCAGGAACTAGCGAAGCGGATGACGCTGCTGAACGATGTCCGGGAGGTGATGGGGGCAACGTTGCGATCGCTAGGCTACTCCTACAACTCAATCCAAGAGCCGCAGGTTAAGCAAGCCTATGAAAAGCTCAAGGGATTAAAGCCATCGGTTGCCGCATTTGATACCGATGCCTGGAAAAATCGAATCCTAGCAGGAAACTTACTCTTAGCAATGTGTTACTCGGCAGATGCGATCGCCGTGCGCAAAGAGAATCCTAGCTTGCAGTACATCATTCCCAAAAGCGGCTCCTCGTTGTGGACAGACACAATGGTCATTCCCAAAACTGCTCCAAATCCAGAGGGAGCCTATGCTTGGCTCAACTTTATTTTACAACCAACAGTGGCTGCCCAGCTGTGTCAGCGACTGAGCTTCGCTGTTCCTAATAGAGTGGCGGTGAAACAACTACCACCACAAATCCGCAATGACACCAATTTGTTTCCAGCAGAGTCAATACTGGAAAGATGTGAGCGCATCACCCCTTTGGGGGATTTTGACGCTGTTTATGATCGCTACTGGACTCAGTTAATCAGCAGCTAGCCCTTCAAAACTCCTAAACCCCGTGTCTACTCCCATTCCCCGTTCTACTCTAAATTCTCCTGCTGATGGTACTGCCGAACTGTCAGAGTCAATGCGTCGTCATTGGCTAAACTGGCTGGAACCCGTAGTGTTACTTGTACCATCTGGTATTTGGTTGGTGCTGTTGCTGGTGCTGCCAACCCTAGTGATTTTTGAGCTGAGTTTGGTACCGGGAATTCGACCAGGAGATATCGTGAATCCCAGCGGGTTGAGTAACTACACTCAGGTGTTTCAGCCCATTTATCTACAGGTTATGGGGCGCTCGCTATTCTTTGCTGTTGGTACCACAGTGATTTGTTTATTTCTGGGATTCCCTGTTGCCTACTGGATTGCCCTAATGACTCCTCAGCGATGGCGGAATTTGTTTCTCTTAAGCTTTATTTTGCCTCTGTGGACATCCTCGCTTCTACGCTCCTATGCTTGGATTACGATTCTGTTGCCCAATGGTCTACTCAACACTGTACTGACTGGTCTGAAACTGCCTGCTTTGGAGTTGCTCGACCGCAGTCCAGCTGTACTGATTGGTATGAGCTACAGCTTACTGCCCTACATGGTCTTAATTCTCTATTCTTCCCTGGAAAAGCTAGACCGACGGTTGCTGGAGGCGGCAGCGGATTTAGGTGCGAATCCAGTCGAAACCTTCCGCAGGGTGACAGTACCTCAAACATTACCAGGAATAGCTGCCGGTTCTTTGCTAGTGTTCATTACTGGCTTAGGCGATTTTGTAGATCCAGAATTATTAGGTGGTACCTCAAGCATGACCGCTGCCCGTCTGATTTATAATCAGTTTTTAGGAGCAACCCAGAACTGGGGATTTGGCTCAGCCTTGAGTATGGTGCTAATTATGGCTGTGAGCATTGCGATCGCGCTGCTGCTTCGATATGGCGATACAACAGCTCAACGTTGAAAAATCTAAAGCCCTCACGCAAAGGCGCAAAGGAAGTACAAACATCATCAGTTATTTGCACAGTCAGGGAATCACGGACCTCACCCGAAGGCGCAAAGGAGATACAACTTTGGCTTTGCGTCTTGGCGTGAGCAGATCTAGAACTTTTTTAACTCTATGAGTAGTGAACTGATTCAAGCTCCAGTAGCAGAGAAGCCGCAAGTCTCTTGGCAGGCGCTTTTCACTCTGCTGATGTTCTTTTTTATGTACCTGCCTATTTTGGTACTTGCCTTCTACAGCTTCAATCAGTCTGCCTATAGCGCTGGCTGGCAAGGGTTCACTCTGAACTGGTACCTCAAGCTGTTTCAGGACACGCGCATTCTGACTGCGTTGGAAAACAGCTTAACAGTGGCTTTTTGTGCAGTGGCTATCTCATCTGTCATCGGTACTTTAATGGCAGTGGGGTTAGCTCGTTATCGCTTTCCTGGCAAAGCTTTGTATCGCGGTACATCCTACTTGCCGGTGATTATCCCTGATATTGCGATGGCGGTTGCTACCTTGGTATTTCTTGCTGCGGTTAGTATACCCCTCAGTTTATGGACAATTGTGGCGGCTCATGTGGTCTTCTGTCTTGCCTACGTTGGCATCGTCGTTTCTTCCCGACTTGCTAACCTAGATCCTTATCTGGAAGAAGCCGCCCTGGATTTAGGAGCGACTCCCGTTCAAGCTTTTATCAAAGTGCTGCTGCCTCAGTTAATGCCTGGGATTGTCGCTGGTTGTCTTTTAGCCTTTGTCCTCAGCTTAGATGACTTTCTGATCGCCAGCTTCACCTCCGGCAATGGAGCCACCACCCTACCGATGGAAATCTTTAGCCGCATCCGTACTGGTGTTAAGCCTGACATTAATGCTCTCAGTGTTATGCTGATGTTGCTATCTGGAATAGTCGCTTTTGTAGCTGAATACATTCGATATCAGGGAGCGCAGAAGCGTTCACAATAGAACACACAGGGAACAAGGAAGTACTTTAATTCATCTCTTCTGTTTGCCCTTTGCCCTTTGCCCTTAGCTATTTGCCCTTAGCCCTTTGCCCTTTGCCCCTGTTTATCTACACCGGGTGTTTAGAGAACTCGTAGCATAACTTCTAATCGTTCTTAAAGCAGTTTCTGTATACTGCTGGGTCTGACTCCATCTGCCTTGTGCCGACGCTGCTTCAGCGAGAAACGCATAAGCATCGGCTAACTGAATAAAATCAGGATAGTTTTGGTGCAGAACCACAGCTGCTTTGGCAATGGTTTCTAGCTCATCCCACTGCCCTAGCTGGAGCAGGACTTCTGCTAAGGAGTTAATGAACTTGGCTGCCAGCTCTGGGCGATTTACCTTTTGCAGTACCTCTACACACTGCTGATAATAATTCTGCGCCCGTCGATAGTTTGTTTGGTACTCCTCTGGATGCAGAACCACGTATTTGCGCCACCACAACCCTAGATGGAATAGCAAACACGCCTGCCCCTCTAGGTAGGGGCGACTTGGCTCGCCCCTACTTGGCTCGCCCTTACTGGACTGCCAAAAAGCGAGACTTTGCTCGTAGAGTTCTCGCGATCGCTCCATCTGGTTTTTGGTATAGGCATCCCTGCCCCAGATAAACTGCTGACTGGCTTCCAGTTCTGGCTGATAGCAGCCGCGACTCTGCAACTCTTTCAAAGCTGACTCCAGTTCAAAGCTGCCAGTACCTATATGTAAGTTCAGGGAGGCATTATCTACAAATCGCTCGGCACCAGCATCTAAAAGCTCAGAAAATAGAAGCTCCAACGCTTGTTGAACCAACTCGATCAACTCATCGGTTGCCAACGCAAATTGAATTGGTACACCTGCCCAACTGTAGAAGTCGGGAGCCAGCTTCACCATTTTTGGTAACACCTCGTCATTCAGCCATAACACTAACGGGAAGGAAAATGATTTTGGGAACTCATCCCGTAATCGATTGGTTGAAATCAACAGGTCGTCAACTGCGGTTAAAGACTCTAAACCCAAAACCATCAAGGCCCCTGGCTGCTTTGAACCGAGTTCTGCTTGAATTGCTGAGAAGAGCTTTGCCTCAGACAGAACCAGTTCCTGAATCTGGTTTGAATACCGTCGCAACTGTTCCAGTATTCGCTGTCGTAAATGTCCGTAGTTGCAGCGTACCAGAATGAGCGAAAACCGGCCCTGAGAAAACGCGATCGCTCTTTCTAAAGTTTTCAGTGATTGCGCATTCTGAATCGCCACATCTTCCTGCGTCTTCTTCCTGTCAGCAGGCGAGATGCCTGTGCTGTGGCCTTCGGGTTCTTCTGATTGTTTCAGGTCATTCATGGTTTAGATGCTACCAACACTGAATCTTCAAACCAGCTCCTGTAACCTCTTGCAGAACTTTATGTAGTTTACTTTAATTGGACTGATCTGACGACTGTAATGTCTATCCGTCTTTAGAATGATTTTGGGCGAGCATTATTCTTTCTAAAAAGTGATTTGGATGTTCCAATTTGGAAGTTCTTAAGCCGCAAAAGATATACAAGCTTGCTCTCAGGCAACTCTACATCCAAAATGATCTTCAGGAGTCATAGAAGTTACAAAAAGAACCATGTCGCAACCCAATATAGAATCCACCCTGCAAGAGAAGCGTTTATTCCATCCATCAACTGAATTCTCCCAAAAAGCTCACGTCAAAAGTCTCGCAGATTATCAACAGCTATATGACAGTGCCAAGGCCGACCCGCAGAAGTTTTGGGCAGAGCTGGCACAAGAGCTGCACTGGTTCCAAAAGTGGGACACAATTCTGGATTGGCAACCACCTGTGGCTAAATGGTTTGTGGGTGGCAAAATAAACATTTCTTATAACTGCCTTGATCGCCATCTGACAACCTGGCGCAAGAATAAAGCTGCTTTGATTTGGGAAGGAGAACCAGGTGATACGCGCACCCTCACCTATGCCCAACTGCACCGGGAGGTTTGTCAATTTGCCAATGTCTTGAAACAACTGGGCGTGCAGAAGGGCGATCGCGTAGGGATTTATCTGCCGATGATTCCAGAGGCGGCAATTGCCATGCTGGCCTGTGCCAGAATTGGGGCTACTCACACTGTTGTCTTTGGTGGGTTTAGTGCTGAAGCGTTGCGTGATCGCCTACGTGATGGTCAGGCAAAACTAGTGGTGACAGCCGATGGAGGTTGGCGCAAAGACGCGATCGTGCCTCTTAAAGATCAAGTAGACAAAGCTTTAGCTGATGGCGCTGTACCCAGTGTGAAAAACGTTTTGGTTGTTCGTCGTACTGCTCAAGAAGTCCATATGGAGTTAGAGCGCGATCGCTGGTGGCATGAGTTGCAGGTCGGTGTCTCAGCAAATTGCCCACCTGAACCAATGGACAGCGAGGATATGCTGTTCATCCTCTACACCTCCGGCAGCACAGGCAAGCCTAAGGGAGTCGTTCACACAACTGGCGGTTACAATTTATACGCTCACATGACCACCAAGTGGATATTTGATCTTCAAGATACCGATGTCTACTGGTGTACGGCTGATGTGGGGTGGATTACGGGTCATACATACGTGGTTTACGGCCCCCTCTCTAATGGGGCGACAACTGTGATGTATGAGGGTGTCTCTAGACCATCGAATCCCGGCTGTACTTGGGACACAATTGAGAAACATGGAGTTACGGTATTCTACACTGCTCCTACAGCAATTCGGACATTTATCAAGATGGGCGAACATCTGCCCAATGCTCGCAACCTCTCTTCCTTGCGACTGCTGGGAACTGTAGGTGAACCGATAAACCCGGAAGCTTGGATGTGGTATCACAGGGTGATTGGTGGGGAACGCTGTCCAATCGTCGATACCTGGTGGCAAACCGAAACTGGCGGCATTATGGTGACAGCATTACCAGGCGCAATTCCTACCAAACCCGGTTCTGCAACTTTGCCCTTCCCTGGCATTTTGGCTGATGTTGTGGATTTAGAAGGCAACTCAGTGACCGACAACTCAGGTGGCTATTTGGTGATAAAGCACCCTTGGCCGGGAATGATGCGAACCCTCTATGGCGATCCTGATCGTTTCCGCCGCACCTACTGGGAGCATATTCCTCCTAAAGATGGGCAGTATTTCTATTTTGCTGGGGACGGGGCGCGGCGCGATCCTGATGGTTACTTCTGGATCATGGGCAGGGTGGATGATGTGATTAATGTTTCGGGGCACCGTCTGGGGACAATGGAAATTGAATCGGCGTTGGTCTCCCATCCTGCTGTAGCAGAGGCTGCTGTGGTAAGTAAGCCAGATGAGATTAAAGGAGAAGATATCGTCGCCTTTATCACTCTAGAAGGCACTTATCAGCCCAGCGAGGAGTTGAGCAAAACACTGAAGAAGCATGTAGGACAGGAGATTGGCGCGATCGCCCGTCCGGGAGAAATTCGCTTTACCGATTCCTTACCCAAAACTCGTTCCGGTAAGATCATGCGGCGGCTGCTGCGAGCGATCGCGGCAGGAGAAGAAATCTCTGGCGATACCTCGACCTTAGAGGACCGGAATGTGTTGGACAAGCTGCGAGAAGATTCGTAACCTCTCTGTAGAGACGTTACATGTAACGTCTCTACAGCAGGCATACAATTATTTACCAGATTGTGCCCATGAATCCTTTATCCCGTGTGACTCCCTACGCAAACACCTCTGCGCTAGCGCCGTCTGCCTGTCAATATTACGATGACTTTATGCAAGCGTTAATTAGGCTACATCCGCAAGGTATTGTTGCGGTCATCGATGGAGTCTTGATCTCATCCACCATGGACCTTCAAGCAATTCAGCAGGTAGACAAACTCAAAGGCTGGTTAGATAGCTTTCGTCCGTTCTCTCCAATTGTTGTTGCAGAACTCAAAAAGCTGTACGACGTGCAATTGACCTACAACTCAAATGCAATCGAAGGAAACACGTTAACGCAACGCGAAACCGCATTGGTGTTAGAAAGCGGCATTACCATTGGTGGCAAGACATTGCGAGAACACTTAGAGGTCATCGGGCACAAAGATGCGATCGACTACATTGAAACATTAGCTCAACCAGAAACTGAAGTTGGAGAATGGGAAATTAAGCAAATTCATAATTTGATCTTGCAAGCAATTGCGCCAGAAGAAGCGGGACGATACAGACAGTTAGATGTTAAGGCTGCCGGAACTGGATACGTCTACCCGCCTCATTACTTGCTCAACGAGCTTATGCAAGAATTTACTGCATGGCTCAAAGCAGCATCCAAGACAATGCATCCACTCGAATATGCAGCCGAGGCACACCTCCGCTTTGTTTCGATTCATCCGTTTCGAGATGGCAATGGCAGAACGGGGCGACTCTTAATGAACTTGCTTTTACTTCAAGCTGGATACCCCATTGTTGTCATCTCCAATCAAGTTCGTAAAGCTTATATCGATGCTATTGTCGATGCACAGCAAGAAGGTGAAAGCGGTCAATTACTCAACCTTGTCGTCGATTCAGCACAAAGCTCACTGATTGAAACACTACAAATCCTGGCGACGGCTAGCGATAGTCGAGGGCGAGGATTGACTTTCTATCAAGAGATGTTGGAGTTTTTGCAGCATCCTTGTGAAAAAGAGTCTCAGTGACCTACTTTCTCAACTGTTTGGGACAATTGTGGTTCCAGAGATGGTGTGTCGAGAATTACTGGCAAGAGGTGAGGCTCACATAGAGAACTCATCTTCGGCACCATCCCTACCGTTATTAGTTGAGAATAGAATCAACAGAAATATCGACATTTGGAAACGCGAGCGGTTGAATAATTCCGCCTGTGAGGATACTTTTCGAGCTGTATTCCTGATTTTGAGGATGGCGAAACACGACAAGATGCAATTCCTTCAAGTTGACCACCCAGTATTCAGGAATCCCGACCTCGGCATAGATTTTGCTTTTCGTATCCAGCTCCTTACTCAAGCTAGTATTTGAATATTCAATGACCCAAAAGATATTCTCAGGATATGGGTGATGTGATCGGTATTCTCGCCCGATTCGTTGAACGATCGCCAGATTTGGTTCTGGTTCAGAGGCATTTGGTAGAGTAATAGGCTTGCCTTGTCGAACTTTAGCCTGATTGCCCAATAGCGCAGAGAGATATTCGCCTGCCTCATCACTGCAATAGGCATGCGGTTCTCCTTCTGGGGCCATTTCGATAATTTCCCCTTTGAGTAGTTCCACCCGACGATCATCCAGAATCCCTACCTCAATCATGCGGTGGTAGTCTTCTAGGCTCCATTTGGCGATGGTTGCTGTCATTGCAATGGCGTCTTAGTAGCGGTGTAGATTTTGATAGAACTGTTTCAATTGTGTTGCTGTTGAGCTGAAATGCCAAAATCGGTTGGCGAATCGAAATTGCTTTTGACAGGGGCAGATGACGGGTTGAAGTCACACAGGCGAATTGTGCCATCATCAGCAAAAATTGCCCACTGCGGATCGGAGATGCCGCCGTCAAAGTGTCCGCCTTCATTCTGTTTACGGAAACCAAAGAACGCTGGATAATCTGCTGTTTCTGGATTCACAAATTTACCAACGTAGAAGTTATTGCATAGCAAGTTAGCAGGCTCATCCTCCCAGGGAATACAGTTAAAGCTGACTTTGCTTCTATCTTCTATGGGCTTCGAGCGGACGTAGCAAGTGACTCCCAATGGCACTTTACCTATAAAGAAAGGACTCCAATGAGGACCAAACAGAAGGTAAAAGCGCCAGCTACCATCATTCATCTTGCGCCAAAACACCTGCGGTACCTCCATCAGATAAAACTCGTCGCTTCTATACAAAACTCCATAAGGCTCCTCTTGCCAATCCACTAAATTGGATGAAGTCGCAACTGCTATAACACCCCCCACGTTTGCAGCCGACTCTCTAGGACGCGCACAGATGAAGGCATAATACTTACCGTCATCATGTTGAATAACATAAGGGTCGCGCCAGTTACTGCCGTCAAATTCACTGAGAACTCCAGGGTTGGGAATAACAGGTTTTTCTAGAGTGGTAGGCGTTCTCGCCCAAGACTTTAAATCTTTTGAAGTGGCAACGCCAATGTTTTGAGGTATACGGCGTTCTTGGGGTGTTTCCACCGGCAAATCTTCTCGACGCCGCGCTGTGTAGAACAGATAGTAAAGACCATTTGCTTGAATGATACTTCCCGTCCAAATTGCCAGATTATCCCAGAAGTTCCCCTCCCTTCTTTCTAGCACTGGTTTGTCTGGATCAATTTCTTTCCAACCAAAATCGGTAAGGACGGCATGACCAATTGAGGCTTGACTGTGACGCCTTTCGGCATTGTAGGCACAAGAGAGTTGTGAGGCTTGCAGGTAGAAAACGTGTAGTGTTTGCTCTTGCCAAGCAAACCAGAAATCCCAACAGTATTTATTGCGAGGGTACCAAGGCATTGTTTTTGCTCAGTATTTACAGGAAACTAGATTGCAATTGCAGCTATTGCCATAACTTTAGGAGAGGCGTGAGAAACCAGCAAGGCACTGACCACCACCGTGAATATTCCCCAACGACATAAACAACGACTCAAGGTAAGACCTGGTCGAACCAGAACGAATACAGACATCAGCAGGGCGTAATAGTAGAACCTATGCCAGCAATTTTGAGTAACAAGTGGAGCCGTGGCGTTAACGATCTCAATATTTGCAGTGGAAGTGTCAAAACCCTCCTCCACTCCAGTCTCATGGCTGTCATGCTTCTCACGGGCATGTCGCATGATCCCAACTCAGCGGTTGCCATCTCTCCAAATCCTTACCGTGCTAGTCAATACCGAGAACTAGGGTTGCTCTACAGCCAGCAGGAACGCTACGGTCTGGCGATCGCCACAATGCAAAAATCCGTCGAACTCGATCCCAAGAATATTATAGGACGAGTTAATCTGGGTTGGACACAGCACTTAGCTGGCAGGGAGAACGCAGCAGCGCAATCCTTACTACAGGCAATTTATCGTGACCCATCTTCTGTTCCGGCTTTCAATGCCTTGGGCATTGTCTACTTGGTCAGTGGAAAATTGAATGCAGCAGTAATTGCCCACACTTGGGCCGCGTTTCTACAGCCTGAAGATGAAATTGCCTATTACAATTTGAGTCTAGCCTTTCACCGTCTCCACCTGTATCGTTCGGCGATCGCCACCGCTAAAAGGGCTGCGGCGCTTGAACCCGCCAATCCTCACCCTTTTGTGGCACTGGCGATCGCTCATTGGGACAGCGGTGAACGACGAAGTGGCATCCGGGCATATGAACAAGCGCGAAATCTAGACGCTAGATACAGTGAGCATCCTTTTCTGGCCTACCTTAAAAAAGCAGGATTCAGTCAAAGTCAAATTCAGACCGCAGAGCAAGTTCGTGCTTTAGAATAATGACTGCTAGTTGCGGCAATGCCGATTATTTTGTTTGAGGGGAACGGGGGTCGGCTTTATGATGATCAGCGAACCCTCTAATTTTAGAGACTATCAGTCAGGAGGAAGTCAATGAAGCTCAACAAACTGAAACCACCACTTCGACCTCTTAGCTGGATTACATTAAGCGTCCTACTAGCTGGAGTCGGGATGTCTCCATCTGCGGCTCTACCTGCTTCTAAACTACTTCAATTCAGACAGTTGCAGGGGTCAAGCTTGGCTACGTCGGAGAAATCAAACTGCCAGTCTCAAGAGGATATGGGACGGGGACAGCAACAGGAGGAAGAGCAAAAAACTCAGATGATTCGCCAGGGGAGCGAACTTTACAACGCTGGGAATTTCGCTGGTGCAGAGGATCTCTTGCGACAGATGCTTAAGAAGTACCCTAAAGATGCATATCTGCACTACAAGTTAGGAAGTGCGCTCTACCGTCAATCCAACCTAGAAGAAGCCGCTACTGAGTACCAGAAAGCTATCGGTCTCAATCCCGAATATGCCGTGGCTTACAACGCTTTAGGAATGGTCCGAGCGAGCCAAGGTCAATGGCCGGAGGCAACTGCCAAGTACCAGCAAGCACTTTCGCTCAATCCTGAGTACGCTGAAGCGCTAGCAAACCTGGGAGAGGCTCTGTGGCAGCAAGGCAAACGGACAGACGCGATCGCTTCTTTGGAAAAAGCCAAGAAACTGTTTACACAGCAAGATGAACCTCGTGCAGCTAACAAAATTGATCAACTTCTGTTAAAGATAAATGGAGAAAAGCCAGCAGCATAATTAACGATTCGTAATTCGTAATTCACGAATTACGAATCGTTAATTAGGAACTGACGCCTGAATGACCAACGATGTCCGCCATCGGCTCACACCGTCCACCCAAGTATTTGGCGAGAAACTCTTCGGTAACGGCGTAGAAGTGCAGCCGGTTCTCTGGACGGGCAAAGCCATGGCCTTCGTCGGTGTAAAGGACGTACTCTACCGGATTATTCGCCTGACGCATCGCCTCGACAATTTGCTCACTTTCGGCCTGTTTCACCCGTGGATCATTGGCCCCCTGAGCAATCAGTAACGGTTTCTTGATGCGATCAGCGAAGAACAGGGGCGATCGCGACTTGAGGAAATCCTCTTCCTTTTCTAAGTTACCCACGCGGTGGTAGAAATTAGCCTTGAGCGGTTCCCAATAGGGCGGAATCGTCTGAATTAGCGTAACAAGGTTACTTGGACCAACAATATCGACACCAGCCGCGAATACGTCAGGCGTGAAGGTCAACCCTACCAGCGTTGCATAACCCCCATAGGAACCGCCCATAATCGCAATCTTCTTCGGGTCGGAGATCCCTTGTTGCACCAGCCAGTCAACGCCATCAATGAGGTCATCGTGCATTTTGCCCGCCCACTCCCGATTACCGGCGTTGAGAAACGCTTTGCCGTAACCAGTAGAGCCGCGGTAATTCACTTGCAGTACCGCATAGCCCCGGTTAGCTAACCACTGCGCCTGTGGGTTGTAGCCCCAGGTATCGCGTACCCAAGGCCCACCGTGGACCAGCAGCACTGTCGGCGCTGACCCAGTGATTCCTACAGGCTGAGTTAGATAGCCGTGGATAGTTAATCCGTCTCTTGCCCTATATGATACTGGCTGCATTGATGCCAGCGATAGCCCTTCCAATTTGGGCTGGTTGCTGAACAGCAATGTACTGGTTTTGGATTCGCGACTGTAAGTGTAGTAGTAAACTGGACCATCATCACTGAGGTAAGCCACTAGCCAGTTGCGATCAGCAAGGTCGCGGCTGACAATATTGAACTCGCCTGGACGCACTTGGGCAAGCGCCTCAAAGTCAGCGGCAATGCTTTGATCAAGCACCCGCCACTCTTGTTTGTCTTTATAGAAGGAGACAGCCTGAATGACTCGCGTTACTGGCTGAATGACTGTGCCGCCGACATCATACTGCTCATCTTCAGCTATGACTGTTTCTTGGCGGGTGGCAAGGTCAAGTGCAAGCAATCTTTGGGCATTGGCCTCATGGCTGCCTTCGATGTAGAGCGTTTTGCCATCAGCAGAGAAGCTGACTGCGTCGCCGCCGTCATCTGGTCCCCAGTGGCGGAGAGTTTCCCAAGCCTTGTCTGTTCTAAGTAAAAGGTCAGAACCACCGTCTGGAGTCGCAGCCACGGCAGCCCGGACTTGGAATTGGGTATCTGATGTCCAGCTAACGATGTTGCCTGGGTTGTCGGTGTCGAACTCTACTGCACCATTTTTTAAGTTGATGCGGTAGACGTCGTGCTTACGGCGGTCAGCTAAGTTCAGCCCGATGAGCATTTCATCTGGAAAGTCTGGGTCAAGCGCTACTGGCTGGGCCTGAATGCCCTGAAATGGCGTCAGGTCGCGGACGAGATTTGACTGGATGTTAACCAGGTACATGTGCCAGTTCTCATCACCATCGGCATCCTGCCCATAAATCAACTGTTCATTGCTGTATGTCCAAAAGAAAATCCGGATGCCCCGCTTCTTATCCTCCGTTAACTGTCGGTCGTCTTCCTGTCCGACAGTGCGTAGCCACACCTGTAAAACGTTCTTCTCATCGGGGGCGATGTACGCTAGGTACTTGCCATCAGGTGAAAGTCGTGGGCTTGTACGTTCGGGATTACCGAAGAGAATTTCGCGTGGAATTAGCGGCGGCAGCTGGGTAGCTGCTTGCTCGGTTGCAGTTTGCATGTTTTCCTCTTATGCTTCACCTCCCATTGTTACGAATTTCATCGCGTAGTTCACGCCTGTTAAGAGGTTAAACAAAGGATCGATACCCACTGAAATAGGTTTCCTTTCGTTGTAGCAGCAGGAATTTGGCAATATCACCCTTCTAATCGCATCCACAGCGAAGCCAAATCTTCCACAAACCCTTTCTGATCCTGCTCTTTAACCCCGCCTACTCTGACTAAAAGTGTTGGTAGGTAAACGTTGTCAGCTATCTGATGACTATGACCAACAACTTTGCCAGAGTGCCCAGTTTTTTGATGCAGCACACAGTCCCCTACTCTAATCATGATTCAACCTACCCTTAACAATACGCTTTCGTTTCTTCATTGCAGTCTGTAGCGTTGAATTTAGGCTATTTCAAAGAATTTGGACTGCTGGTTCACACCCTACACACTAACTCTCATATCATTTTGGATTTTAGATTGGAAAACTTTAGATAGACATTGCCAAAACAACTTTTGAGCTTTGAGTTAATTAGCTCAAAACTCAAAATTCGAAATTCAAAACTCCTAGTACTAAGCTGCGATCTGAGACTTTTCTACAGATCTAGCTGCGGCTTGAGACAGTAGCTTGGTGTACAGATGACTGAGTCCTGATGCCACGCTGTTCCAGCTAAAGGCAATCTCTACTCGCTGCCGACCCGTCTGGCCTAGCTGGTTAGCCCACTCTGGATTGCTCAAGATTCGGTCAATTGCGCAGGCAAAGGCAGCTGCATCTTTGGGAGGCACGAGCAGACCAGTTACCTCCGGCACTACAGTAAACTTTAGTCCCCCAACGTCGCTAGCAACCACTGGAGTCTGACAGGCCATCGCCTCAATCGCTACCAGCCCAAAAGGTTCGTAGTGACTGGGGACAACACACACATCTGCTGCTGCATAGTAAGTATGCAGCTCAGCATCCAGTCGTCCAGGGAATATTACAGTCTCTTCTAATCCCAATTCTGATACAATGCCTTCGATGCGATCGCGCTCAATGCCGTCGCTTTGACCTGGACGGCTACCACCACCGATGATTAGCTTCAGGTTGCGTCCCCTTAAACTCGATTTGGCCACTGCCTGCACCAAAGTTTCAATTCCCTTACGCTCATCAAAGCGGCCTACATAAAGCACTACTTTGGTTTCAGGTGCAATTCCTAGCTGTTGTCGTGCTGCCAGACGTCGAATTGAACCAAATCTCTCTATATCTGTACCGCAGGGAATCATTTCAATTGCTCCCTGAGTAGAAACCAGTGTCCTTATATTCTCCTCTTCCTGAGGACTAGTAGCGACGACTCGCTCCACTGTCTCCAAACAGGCTTTCTCTGTCGCTAATCGCTTCGTTGCAATTTCTGGAGCGTTAGCAACTGTACGATACTTGACAGCTCCTAAAGAGTGATAGGTATGTACTTGAACCAGAGGTTGGTGCCGCTTCAGTTTCATTCCTACCCAAGAGGACAGCCAGTAGTTGGTATGTACTAAGGAGTACTGGAAGCCTTCTTGCTGCTGAAATGCCTGCAAGGCACGGACAAACTCTGGCATGTGGTTGAAAAGTTCATCTCGACCCATAAACTCTAGTGGCCCAGCCGTTAACCGGATTGTCCGACAGTTGGGGTGATGGTGGACGACAGTGGGTTGGTCGGGGCTGCTGCGGCGAGTGAACATGTCCACTTGCCATCTCTGCTGAGCTAGTGCTAAACCGACTTGACGCACATAAACATTTTGGCCTCCGGCCTCTTCTTGCCCAATCTCAGCAGCTGGGTCACCTTCAACAGAAATTAGTGCAATACGATTCTTTTCAGTTAGAAACATTGGTTGATACACCCCTAATGGCTAGCTTGCTTACCCTAGGCAGCATGAACTGAAGCACTGTGTGCTTCTCTGAGTCGAGGGTAGGTAAAAAAACAAAGCAATCGGATACCAGCCAAGGATACTGGCGAGACCGGGTAAACCACGAGCGATCGCCGCTCCCACAGCCTCCTCTCAATGCCGACGGAGTTAGCTGACGGGCTAGGACTGAGAGATGTCCCTCTCTATTCATCTTTGCTTGCAGTGCAGCAATGAACTTTTAGATAAGCCCCTAACAATGGGTCCTCCGTTTCAGCTTCACTTGGCAAGGGAAACATGCTGAAGCAAAGTCTGAATTAAGCTGACCTGTTTAATCTTTTGAGGAAGAATTTATCACAGTGTTTTAGCTTCAGTCAAGGGCTATTGCACAATCTTGTAATGGTCCTTCATTGCAAGGTCATTGCCTCTGCTCCTACCCGTGCTGGGATCACGACACCTAGGGTAGAATTGCCTTTTGTGGTTTCATTCCTTCAGTATGCAACTGGCGGCGAGTATCTCCTCCTGTAGAGACGTTGCATGCAACGTCTCTACAGAATTTTTAAGGGATGATTTGGTGTTGCTATATTTTCGTCTATTATTTATAAAGTGCAGTATTCCTACCGAATATTAGTAGTTCATACATGCGATCAAGACGTTTTTACTTCAATCTCCCTACTATGGGTGAAGTTACTTAATCATGATCAATTCCACCTCCCCGACTTGGCCTTTGATTAAACAACAGACCTTTGCTCGCCGCTCTTTACTGCCTTTAAGGGGAGACATTATATGGCAGATTGAAACAGGTGTGGTTCGGACGTTAACCTGGCTAGAAGACGGAACCTCAGTTAACCTGGGGTTATGGGGACGGGGAGATGTGGTCGGCAGAGTCCTCTCTAATGCTCAACCTTATCAAATTGAATGTGTCACTCAGGTGGAGGTAGCCCTACTGCCTGCCTCCACTTGGCACCAAGCCACTGATGCAATGATTCTGCACATTCAACGTGCCGGAGAACTCATTGAAATTCTGCACTGTAGACAAGCTGAAGCTTCACTCTTACGCCTGCTGGGCTGGTTGGCAAGACGGTTTGGTCAAGAAGTTGAGCAAGGACAACTCATTGATCTGCGCTTAACCCATCAAGATATTGCTGACCTCGTTGGGCTAACCCGAGTGACGGTTACAAGGCTCCTTAATGAGTTTGAAAAGCAGGGGATCATTCAGCGCAAAGCACGCCAATTTATTGTTCTACAGGAGCAGCAACCCTTCTGGCATTATGAAATCTAGTTCTTGTTTGATGGAGACGAATAGTAAATTGCACTGCTTAATAGACACCTAAACGTATTAAGCCCGCTGGAACAAAGCTGGCTCTTCGTAGCGCTGCCGCATCGGAATCTCAATGATGAACTTTGTGCCCTGACCAAGCGCGGAAATACACTTCAATTGACCACTGTGTTTTTCCACTACAATTTGGTGGCTAATAGACAAGCCGATGCCGGTGCCTTTGCCCACCGGCTTCGTCGTGAAGAAGGGATCGAAAGCCCTTGATCGTACTTTCTCCGTCATCCCGGCTCCATTGTCCGCGATCGTCACACTGATAAAATTATGGTCTATAACCTCGGTCCGAATCCAAATGCAGGGATTATTCGAGCCTTCCCCTTTGCCTGCCCCTTGCCCTTTGCCCTCTTCTAATGCATCAACCGCGTTGGCTAGGAGATTCATAAACACTTGGTTCATCTGACCGGCATAACACTCTACATGAGGTAGTGGCCCATACTCCTTGATCACCTGAATACCGGGATGATCTGGTCTATCTCTCAGTCGATGCTGCAATATCAGCAGAGTGCTATCAATACCCTCATGAATGTCTACTGGTTTGATCTTGGCTTCATCCAGTCGCGAGAAGTTGCGCAGCGATTGGACAATTTCTCGAATCCGATCTGCTCCCATGTGCATCGAATTTAGCACTTTGGGCAGGTCCTCAATCAGAAATTCCAGGTCAATCGCCCTGGTTTCCTTCTGAATTTCAGGCACTATAGGACAGTGCTGCTGGTAAAGATGCAGGAGGTGGGTGAGGTCAGAAATGTATCTATGAGCATGAGAGAGGTTTCCGTAGATAAAGTTGACGGGATTGTTGATTTCGTGGGCTACACCAGCGACCATCTGGCCCAAACTGGACATCTTTTCGCTTTGAATGAGCTGAGTCTGAGTGTGCTGAAGTTCACGCAGGGCTTGTTCTAGCCATTGAGCTTGGGTTCGCAGGTGGGCTTCTGATTGCTGCAATGCGACCTCCGCTTGCAGGCGTTCTTGAACTTCCTGTTTTAGATTTTCATTGGCAGTGGAAAGCTCAGCAGTTCTTTCCTCCACTCGTCTTTCTAACTGCGATGTCAGTTGCAAGAGTGCTGCTTCCACGCTTAAACGCTCTTCGATCTCCTGTTCCAATCGCACATTTTGCTCTTGGAGTCTCTTGGTTAGGTGCCGCAAATTCAGGTGAAGTCTGACGCGGGCTAAAACCTCTTCATGCTGAAGCGGTTTGGTAATGTAGTCTACTGCTCCGAGGTTCAAACCTTCTATTTTCCGCATCGTCCCGGAGAGCGCGGTCATAAAAATCACTGGGATGTCTTTCGTTGACTTATTAGCTTTCAAGCGGCGGCAAGTCTCAAATCCGTCCGTTCGGGGCATGAGGATATCTAGCAAAATGAGATCGGGGACAACATCTTCAAGCTTTTGAATGGCACTCTCTCCATTCAGAGCCACCAAGACTTTGAAACCAGAGTGAACCAGAAAATCTGATATCATCCCCAAGTTGCTGGGGTTGTCATCTACTATTAGAAGGGTGCTTTGTTCTGTTATTTCAACACTCATTGATTCCGCCTTGTTTAACAGACTCCGAGATTTCTTCAAAACATTTTCATTAATCATTCATAGATGGCAGGCAAACGACCGATGCAGTTAGCGATCATGCAAAGTGATACTTATTCTTGTAATTCCCAGATGGCAGTTCATTGAGGCGTGATTCCCTTTAAGTTGTAATGAGCGGCCTCTCTTTGTAGAAACGCTACATGTAAGGTTTCTGCAAAGTTCTCGCGGTTTGTCTAGAACCGCGATAGGCGCAATAGCTACCTTAATAGTTCCCTCTTGAAGTACGCTTCACACACAAGTTCTAAAATTGACAAAGTACCCATATGTGGTGTAGCCTCTTGCCTATACTAATCACATAAAAACATCGACCTCAAATGTAAGAATAATCACGGTTAAACCTAGTGCAAAACCGTAAGATTACCGAGATTCTAAGCATTTACAAGAAGCTATCTCAAAGTGTAAAAAGACAGATGAAGCCCGCTGCAAAGAGATAGGTTCTCCTCTAAATACAACCTGCTGTCCCTAGGAGTATGTTGACACTAAGTAAAAACCGCAGCGCTGTACTGTGAATATCATTAGGTACCAGTAATGAGCATTGACCTAAGGCTAGTGTCTTACCTAGCTCCTAACACGTTTTGGTTTTACAAGGCAGTTGGGGCTTACCTAAATCGGATATGTGGTGCAGAAGCGCACATCCTGCAAAGTCAAGCTGAACCACTGACAGATCCAGTAATGCTGCAAGATCGGTTAGACATAGCGTTCATTTGTGGCTTGCCATTTGCACAGTTAAATAGAGTTAGACCGGGTAAATTACAGACGGTTGTTGCGCCTGTGATGCTGGCTAGCCGCTATGAAGACCGCCCGGTGTACTTCTCTGATATCATTGTTAATGCTTCTAGTGAACTTAAAACGTTTGCTGACCTGGCGGGAAAAACCTGGTGCTACAACGATCTAGGATCTAACAGCGGCTACAACTTGGTAAGGCAAAGGCTGATCCAGTCTGGGTACCCCTGTTGCTTCTTTGGTAAGGTGTTTCAATCGGGATCGCACCAACGTTCTATCCAACTGGTTGCTGAGGGACTGGCTGACTGTGCAGCAATTGATAGCACTGTACTAGAGCAAGAACTCCGTGATTCGCCCGAATTATCGAATCAGCTACGAGTTGTTGATTCAATTGGACCATGCCCAATGCCACCAGTGGTTGCAGCACGGCGACTCGGTTCAGGATTTATCGACTCGCTACAGGCAGCACTATGTCAGCCGGACATCGAGTTGCAGTCGGCGATGGAACTCGCAGGGATCAGGCGCTACGTTGCGGTGCCATCTGATGACTATGCCGCGATCGCCCTTATGTACGACGCCGCTGTGCAAGCAGGTTATGGAGTCATAAGCTGACGCGCATTTAAACTACAGTACCTCTGTTTGATTGAGAAGCAAACTGTGAGCAATATTGTTTTCCTATCTGCTCAGCGATTAGCTAAAGGAATCTGCGATCGCCAATTATCCGCATTAGAAGTCCTTGAAGCTCATCTTGCACAAATCGCCAGACATAACCCGAAGTTGAATGCGATCGTCACTCAAGATGAAGCAGGTGCAAGAAAACGCGCTAAGGCAGCTGACGAAGCCCTGGTCAGAGGAGAGATTTGGGGTCCGTTACATGGTGTTCCAGTAACTGTTAAAGACTACATCGCCACTGCTGGACTGCGAACGACAAGTAGCTATCCACCTTTAGCCAACTACGTTCCTACAGAAAATGCAACTGTGGTTGCTCGTCTCCGAACGGCTGGAGTCGTTATCCTGGGTAAGACCAATCTGCCAAAGCTATCCAATGGATTTCAAACCGATAGCCCTTTATTTGGTCGAACTAATAACCCCTGGAGTCTAGAGTGTACTCCAGGAGGCAGTACAGGAGGTGGTGGTGCAGCTGTTGCCGCTGGTTCATCGCCCTTAGAAATAGGCGGTGATATTGGTGGATCCATTCGGATTCCGGCTCACTTTTGTGGCATCTCTGGACTCAAACCTACTGAACACCGAGTTTCTAACGCTGGCTTGGTGGGTCGGAAAGTCGGGCTACCGATGTCTGTTCGACATCTACGGGTGCTAGGGCCGTTGGCACGATCATATAGAAGACTTACGGCTTTGCCTATCAGTGATTGAAGGTATAGATGGTCGGGATTGGCAGGTGCAATCAGCATCGATTGAGACAATCCCCCAGCATTCCCTTAAGAATTACCGTTTTGCCTGGACAGATGACTTTGGGAGTGTTCCCGTTACCGCTGACACTCAAGGCCATTCTGGAAAGGCTGGCAATTCAGCTAGAAGGAACGGGTTGCCGTGTAGAGCGTTGCAGTCCCCCTGGATTTGACTTTGCAACAGCATTGCAGACCTATGATGAGATCGTTGACACAGAACTTGGTGTTTTAGAACCTTCATTGCGGACGTTGATACTTCATCTGCTGGGACCCGTTTCCGGGCTATTACCTGGTTCGCTGGCCTAAGGTATTTTGCAAGGTGCTAGGTTGAGTTTAAAGCGTTATGTCGAGGCTTTGACTCGACGAGATGCGATGATCGGCCAGGTGGATGCGTCTTTATCGGACTGGGATGCTTGGTTGTGTCCAGTCACTTATGGTCCCGCCTTCCCCCATCTCAAACTCGAGACAACTTTGATGGCTTATTGAAGGTGCTAAAGGTCGATGACCAGACGCTTCCTTACAATGATTGGGGCTTGAGTCATGCACCAATCTTCAATCTGACGGGGAATCCGGTTGTTGTGATTCCTGTAGGGCAAAATCAGGCAGGTTTGCCGATTGGCATCCAAGTGGTTGGCAGACGCTGGCGAGATCGGTCATTGTTAGCGATCGCCGAAAAATTGACTGAAGTGACGGGAGCTTTCAAGCCTCCACCAGATTTCTAGTACCTTGTTTGATTTTTATGTGGCTACTTTGACAGCGGCTACATTAAAGGCTATCTGTGGATGCTTAGAACTAACTTGCTCAGTATTGATTAGTCAGTTGACGGGCCAAGACTCCGCCGAGAGTCACGCAGTAGCTATAATCTAAGACGAGCAACTCCAAATTGAGAGCATGACAACAGTAGCAATTTTGCCAATCTCTGATCCTAGCGGTGAGAAATCTTATCGAGCGATCGCAGGGGGGAAACATTCTGTTGGTAAAACTGCGGGTCAAGCCCTGGATGCGTTAACTGCTCAGTTGGGTGAGACTGAGTTCAGTGCATTGCTTGTTATTCAAAGCTTTCGGTCTGACTCGTTTTTCAGTGCTGAGCAGCAAGAACGATTATCGCAGCTAATGAGTTTATGGCGGTTAGCAAGAGATCGGGGGCAAGCATTACTGCCAGAGCAACAAGCAGAGCTAGATGAGTTGGTTGAAGCTGAATTGAGAGCGGCGACAGCTCGAACAGCATTGTTGATGTAGCAAGATTCATGAATCCGTATTACGTTGTGATCGCGGAACAAGCAAACCATCGCTGTGAGTACTGCCAAGCCCCTGAAATGGTTTTCAATTTTCCATTCGAGGTGGAACATATAGTCCCGCTTTCTCGGCAGGGTAAAGGTGACAAAGCCAATCTAGCCCTTGCGTGTCGCTCCTGTAACCTCCGTAAAGGAACTCGCATCAGTGGCATTAGTCTTTTGTCTGACACTGAAGTTCGTTTTTTTCATCCAAGACAAGATCAGTGGAGTAAGCATTTTCAAGTTGATGCTGAATCTGGCAAGATTATGGGAGTAACCTTGGTTGGAGAAGTCACAGTAGAGTATTTGGAAATGAATAGTTCTGCTCAGGTAGCAGCCCGACAATTATGGATTCGCTTGGGCTTATTTCCATAGCCACACAGCACAGCGACGCTGTTGCAATGGGCTACTCCAACCGTTGGTGGAGTGTGTTTAACAGTAGTGGATGTGTTTAATCTCACAAGCCCTAACTTGCCTTGATAGCAGAGTGCATCAGTAAATCAATGAAGTCACCGAGAATTGAGCTAGCTGTGGAACCACAGCCTTAATTAATCTGTGAAGGCAGTGTCTCAAAGCTGCCGCGAGGTGACAAAAATCAGTTTCGTCCTGCGGTTACGCCGCCATCCACAGGTAGAATAACTCCGGTAATCCAACTGGAAGATGTATCATCTGCTAAAAATAGAATTGCCGCTGTTGTATCTTTGACTTGCCCATTGCGCCCTAATGGATGAAAGGTATTGAAGGACGCGAGTTGCTCCGATGTCAGTAAAGCATCGAACAAAGGAGTCTCAACAACCGCAGGTGCGATCGCGTTGACGCGAATGTTGTCAGGGGCAAATTCAATTGCCAGGTTGCGCGTCAGTGCGTCAACCCCACCCTTAGCTGTGGAAGAACCACTACAGGGCGTTGCTGCAATCGCATGGGTTGCCCACATCGAGCCAATATTGACAATTGCGCCACCTCTGCGTTTACGCATTTGGGTGATCGCTGACTGTGACATGAAAAAGTAGCCCCGTAGTAGATTCAAGTAGTTTTCAAGATCCGGCGTCGTGCCATCAACGTGATCGCCTCTGCCAGATTGCCACTGAACCTTGCTCGTAGCTCCTGGGTTAAATCGCCAGATGCTTTAAACTTTAAAGGGTAATCACAACTTTGCCAAAGTGCCGACCTTGCTCCAGGTATTCAAACGCCTGTTGAGCTTCGTTGAACGCGAAGATTTTGTCAATGACAGGATGTATATCATGAGTTTTGATCGCTTGATTCATCGCCGCAAAATCCTGCGTACTGCCCACTTCCATCCCTTTGATGGTGGCTTGCTGGTGCAGCAGCGTTAGAACGTTGATGTTTGCATCAGAACCATCAAGTAAACCCATAACGGAGATATGACCACCCATGCGGAGTGCATTGAGCGATCGCTGCAAGTTTTGTCCAGCCACAGTTTCGACGACGAGATCGGCACCCTGACCCTCAGTGGATTTATGCACAACAGATTCCCAATCTGGCGTTGTCTTGTAATTGATCAAAACATCAGCGCCTAGCTGCTGAGATCGCTTGAGCTTGTCATCACTGCTAGAAGTGATAATAACTTTCGCACCTCGTGCTTTGGCAAATTGCAGTGCAAAGATCGATACTCCACCTGTACCGTGCAGCAAGACCGTTTCGCCTGCCTGTAGGTTACCGTACTGCAAAGCATTCCAGGCAGTCAGTCCAGCGATCGGCAAGGTGGATGCTTCAATCGTCGAGAGATTGGCTGGACTGTGAATCAGTTGATTTACTTGGAAACACTTGGACTGCGAAAGTTGCCCCGGAACACCGCCTAAACCTGGTCGGGTGGAAGAATTTGTTTTGTCCTCATTCGGTTTGCCATCAAACCAATCTGGAACAAAAGTCGTAACGACTTTGTCACCTGGTTTAAACGCCGTTACGTTTTCCCCGACCTGTTCTACAATCCCTGCACCATCACAAACAGGGATGTATGGCAAGGGTAGATTAGGATTGAGCAAACCTTTGACGACAAGCAGATCCACATAGTTGAGAGAAACTGCTTCCAGTTTGACCAGCACTTCATCTTGAGCTGGAGTTGGGTCAGATTGTTCTAGCAGTTGCAGCTGATTGATACCGAAACCATCACGCAGTGCGATCGCTTTCATGGAGTCACCTAAACGCTATAAACCGATCATGCAATAGCTTCAGCCACTCTGTCCAAGACCTATTTTGAGCTAGACTGATACCCAATCGGTATCACCTCAATGTTGAGAGATCGACTATGGAACTGCGGCAACTGAAGTATTTTGTCACTGTGGCAGAAGAGCTGAACTTTCGACGGGCAGCAGAGCGGCTGTTTATGGAGCAGCCGCCCCTAAGTCGTCAGATTCATCAGCTAGAAGACGAACTGAGTGTAAAACTGTTTGAGCGCAATGCGCGGGGTGTTACTCTTACCCAAGTAGGTCAAGCTTTTTTAGCTGAAGCTAGGCTAACTCTTGCCCAAGCAGAACGAGCAGCCAAAGTAGCTCAACACCAGGCGAAGAAACTGGCGATCGGGTTTTCCATCTGCGCATTTAACCGTGTACTACCAGAGATCATTCAGGCATACCGTCAACAGTCTCCCGATGTCGTCATCACGCTCACAGAAATGTCAACAGAGGCACAAATTCAAGCTCTGCTGAATAACACCATCGATATTGGCTTTGATCGTGTTCCAATATCTCATCCAGCCCTGCTGGCCGTAACCCTCCTTAGTGAACCTTTTGTCCTTGCTCTACCGCCGGATCATCCTCTGACCCACCAAGAACAAATTGACCTGCGATCGCTGGCGAATGAACCGTTTATTCTCTGGCCTGAATCGGTCAACCCTGACATGTACGCACAATTTATCCAGCTTTGTCAGCAGGCTGGGTTTTCCCCTCGGATTGTGCAAGAAGCCAGTCCACCGGAAGTCTTGCTTGGTTTTGTTGCATCTGGAATGGGCGTCTCACTCGTTGCATCGGGTGCTGAAGCCCGCTACAGTGTTGGTGTTGTGTACCGCGACTTGTCAACTGCCACCCCAGTCTTGGAAATTGCAGCAGCTTGGCGCAAACACCCTGTTTCCGCAGTTCTAGAGGACTTTTTGGTTTTGGTAAAACAAGCCTAATCCTTCCATAAGCCACTGCACCCGACTACCAAGAGGTTACTTGTTGAGCGTTTGAGATGAACTGCGACGGGTGAACCAGAACGTTATGCCGTAGATTTTTAGCGGGGGCAGCAGCGGAAAGTTAGCATAAAAGTAGGGCTATCATCTCACTAAGCCCCTGCTTGGTAGAGATTCAATCTGGACATGGAAGTTGCAGAGGTTGTAGCTGTCCTGAGTTTTACAGTTCTGGGTACACCTGCTCTAGAGGAGGATGCAGACATCATTATAATCGTTATTGGTAGACTTCTAAGTTGGGTAGGTTTTACCCACCCAGTTTTGAGCATAACTCTAACGTTATACTAAAGTCATGAGTCAACTCTTTGCTTGAACCAATGACGACTTCCTTGACTCAGGTTCTTTCCCTTGAAGATTTCCTCAAATTGTCATACCTGGAGGATTCTCCAGCATGGGAATACGTAGATGGGGTTGCAGTCCAAAAGCCCATGCCCAAGACTAGACACTCCATTCTACAAAAACGTCTTTTAGCTGAAGTTGATAATCAGACTGATGATTATACAGCGTTACCTGAGTTGCGATGTACCTTTGGCGGACGCTCTATTGTTCCTGATGTTGCAGTAATTGCGTGGAACCGAATCAACCTGAATGAAGTAGGTGAGCCAGAGGATGACTTTACCAGAGCGCCTGATTGGACAATAGAAATTCTTTCACCCGATCAGAAGGTGAACCGCGTAATTGATAACATCTTGCATTGTTTGAAACATGGCAGCAAATTAGGATGGATGCTTGACCCAGATGACTATTCTGTTTTAACTTTTACTCCGCAACAAGAACCAGAAGTTTGTAGAGGGAATCGCGAGCTTAAGGTAATACAAGGAACTCAGTTGAAGCTGACCGCACAACAAATCTTTGCATGGCTAAAAGTTGGTCCAGGGGTAAGAGTTCTTAGTTGCCTCAACGGGAGGAACCCTCCGAGGTTCGCTCAACGGGGGGAACCCCCGCACGCGACCTCTCTCCGCACGGCACTGACTCCCCATGCCCAACCTTAACAAGTCATTGTTTATTTTCGCCGATCTACTTACCATGATGCTTGAGCGCAGTCAGTTTAAGAACAGCCTACAAATTCCTTGCTAATAAAAGGAGAAGTCATTGCCGATAGCAGCCCACCGTAATCCAGGTTGAACTTCACTTCACTTCCAACCTTTAAATCATAGTTGTTGCTGTCGAGAACAACGTGGTCGCTGCTAGACCCTAGTATTTGTAGGTTGCTACTAGGTTTCAAGCTAGATACCAGTACATCCTGCCTTCCCAATGCGACAATCACTCTACGGCGAATACCTCTATCTAAGAAGGTAGGGACATCTCCAAAAGCATTCTGACAAATTTCCCCAAATGGCAGAGATGGCTTTTCTTTTGACTCGATCACTTCAGCAATCAACTTAAATGCACTGGTGTGCAAACCTGGAATAGCTTTTCGATTGACGGTCTCACAACCTAAAAGAATCGATTCACCTAAACGTAGATTATTGACTCTTCCAACTTTTTGAGCGGATTCATACCATTCGTAGTTTGCTGAGTTTCCGCCTGAGATTATTTGTAGATCAATTTGAAATTCTTTTTCAATAGCATCAGCTAATTTAGATAGCTCACACATATTTTGTATGTCTGGTTTGACTCCACCATAACAAGCTAAGTTACAGCCAATTCCAATGATTTCGATGTTGGGTAAATCAAGAGTTTTTTTAATAAACTGAGAAATGTCACAAGGAAGTATTCCCTCCCGCAAATCTCCCAATTCCATCATGAGGATTATTTTATGGATTTTATTATGTGTATTTGCATAATGGGAGAGTTCCTTTACAGTCTCAAGCTCAGTATTGAGACTGATATCCACATCTTTAATAACAGATTCTGCCTGACTTAAAGCTGTGCGTAGAAGAACAAACTGAGTTGAGATTCCAGCATTCTTCATTCTTTGAATGTTTTCAATGCGAGAATCGGCAATGAATTTTACTCCCCCCTGAATCATTGCCTTGGCAATTAGGGGATCTCCTAGTGTCGCTTTGGAGACTCCCATTAAGGAAATTCCTTTTTGCCCATAAAGTTCGGATAACAGCTGAGCATTATGCCGTATTTGAGATAGGACAATTTCTATTCTTGGTATTAACACCATCCAGTTCTATTCAATTATCAGTTTTTTATTAACGAACCGCTGAGGCGCAGAGGGCGCAGAGAGACTTTTTGAGATTATCTAGAATTGGCCTGTCTAAATGTGATGTGTTTACCGCGCCGCCAGCAGAGGCACTGTCTCTAAACTTCCTTTTCTAATTTTTTGCTTCAGCTTCGGAAAACGATCGCTCAAAGTCTGAACGAGTTT
>CAXUIV010000003.1:0-30947 GCA_964250875.1 uncultured bacterium | reverse complement strand
CAGCATCTGTGCAGTGCTTACCTCTTGCTGTGCTTGCTTGACTCGTTCCAGTAGGCCAGACTGCTGCTCGACACCTAGAAAAGATATTTGCTCTGTTTCCAGAAAGGAGCGCGATCGCGCAAACCAGTACTTAAAGTCTTCTAGCAGCGGTTGGAGGACCGCCTTGAGCAGCTCAGGCTCAGGTAGGTTGGAAGTATTCATGGACGAACGATATTTGACTATTTCTAATATTAACGCTATTTACGTTTCTTAATATCTAGTTATAGGCATAGGGCATAGGGCATAGAATAAGTGAGAACTTCTCATTTCCTTTAACTTCTTCGCTGTGTTAACTCTTTCCATGTACCACAGCTCATTCATCACGTCCTATGACCCTCTTCATCCCCTAATCAGTAAGATAGAGGTAGTGTAACCAAATCGTGTCAAATCGAGTCCGCCAATGGTTCAGCAGCCAATGCCCAGCTTAGATCCTGACCAGCCACAGCCAGCTAAAATTAATTTGCCTCGTACCAGCGAATCTGAGCCTTTAAAAAAGATTCGCCACACCGCTTCTCATATCATGGCGATGGCGGTGCAGAAGCTGTTTCCCAAGGCGCAAGTCACCATTGGTCCTTGGATAGAAAACGGGTTCTACTACGACTTTGACAGTCCAGAACCGTTCACTGAGAAGGATTTGAAGGCCATTCAAAAAGAAATGGTCAAGATTATTAACCGCAAGCTGCCGGTGATTCGAGAAGAGGTAAGCCGTGAGGAAGCTGCACGCCGCATCAAGGCAATTAATGAGCCTTACAAGCTAGAGATCTTAGAAGACATCAAACAAGAACCAATCACGATTTATCATCTGGGCGATGAATGGTGGGATTTGTGTGGTGGACCGCATTTAGAAAGCACCAACGAACTGAACCCCAAAGCGCTGGAACTGGAAAGTGTTGCCGGGGCCTACTGGCGTGGAAATGAAAATAAAGCCCAACTACAGCGGATCTACGCTACAGCTTGGGAAACGCCAGAGCAGCTAACTGAATATAAGCGTCGTAAAGAGGAGGCAATCCGGCGAGACCACCGCAAGTTAGGCAAAGAACTGGGACTATTCGTTTTTACAGATGATGTCGGGCCAGGGTTGCCATTGTGGACACCGAAAGGGACAATATTGCGCTCGGTGCTGGAAAACTTTCTGAAGCAGGAACAGGTGGAACGAGGCTATCAACAGGTTGTTACGCCTCACATCAGCAGAGTGGATCTCTTTAAGACGTCGGGACACTGGCAGAAATATAAAGAGGACATGTTTCCCTTGATGGCAGAGAATGAGCAGGCAGCAGCAGCCGAACAGGGCTTTGTCCTCAAGCCAATGACCTGCCCCTTCCACATTGAGATATACAAGAGTGAGTTACGTTCCTATCGGGAACTACCGATGCGCTTGGCTGAATTTGCCACCGTTTATCGATACGAGCAGTCCGGCGAGTTAGGTGGATTAACGCGGGTTCGAGGCTTCACTCAGGATGATGCTCACCTGTTTATGACCCCAGAGCAGCTAGACAGCGAATTTCTTAACGTGGTGGATTTGACTTTAGCAGTCATCAAGAGTCTACGACTAGAAAACTTTAAGGCTAGACTCAGTTTCCGCGATCCGGCTTCAGACAAGTACATCGGCTCAAGCGAGGCTTGGGATAAGGCTGAGAATGCCATCCGCCGCGCTGTAGAAACCTTGGGGATGGCTCATTTTGAGGGCGTTGGAGAAGCGGCATTCTATGGACCCAAGCTGGATTTCATTGTCCAAGATGCCCTAGAACGAGAGTGGCAACTCGGTACAGTGCAGGTGGATTACATCTTGCCAGAGCGGTTTGATTTGGAGTATGTAGCAGAGGATGGGACTCGTAAACGCCCAATAATGATCCATCGTGCCCCTTTTGGTTCGTTAGAACGGCTGATCGGCATTTTGATCGAAGAGTACGCTGGAGACTTTCCCCTATGGTTAGCTCCGGTGCAGGCTCGGTTGCTGCCGGTAAGTGAGACTGAGCTGAACTTTGCGCAGGAGGTGGCTGGCAAAATGCGATCGCTTGGGGTTCGAGTTGAGGTCGATGCTGGTAATGATCGCATGGGCAAAATGATTCGCAATGCTGAAAAGGCGAAAATTCCCGTCATGGCAGTAGTGGGGCCGAAGGAGGTGGAAGCCAACAGCCTCAGCATTCGCCTCCGCATTGCTGGACAAGACTCTAAAGAACTGGGCTTGCTACCTGTGATGGAGATGTTGGAGCGAATGCAAACCGCGATCGCCAACCACTCGAATTTCTAGGCGTCTTTATTAATTTCGGATATCAGGAATGTCTGTTGCTTCCATCACCGTTAGAGTTCCAGCTACCACCGCCAATTTAGGACCAGGGTTTGACTGCATTGGGGCAGCCCTGACGCTGTACAACAGGTTCAAGTTTAGCCGCCTTGATGCTGAAACACTTAGCATCACCGTCACGGGTGTAGAGGCTAGTCGGGTTAAGACTGATGAGAGTAATCTGGTTTATCAATCAGTAGTACACCTGTACAAGTACCTGGGTCAGGTACCGCCGCCGTTACAGATTGAGATTCAGATGGGTGTTCCCTTAGCAAGGGGATTAGGCAGTTCGGCGACAGCGATTGTTGGTGGTTTGATCGGGGCTAACTGGCTGGCTGGTTCACCTCTAGCTCAGCGTGAGGTCATGGAACTAGCGATCGCGCTGGAGGGACATCCGGATAACGTTGTTCCAGCACTACTAGGAGGATGCCGTTTGGCTGCCAGAGGATTGCCTGATGAGCCGCAGGAGTGCGGTGATCGCAAAGGGGAGGTAGGACTTGGTGGTTGGGTGATTTGTGATGTCGCTTGGAACAGTCATCTAGTGCCCGTGGTGGCGATTCCGGATTTTGAGCTTTCTACTCAGGAGGCACGACGGGTGCTGCCAACTACTGTGAGTTTGGCAGATGCGGTTTTCAACACAGCTCATCTGGGACTGCTGGTGCGAGGATTGGAGACTGGGCGGGAAGATTGGCTAAGAGGCGGGTTGCAAGACCGGCTCCATCAGCGTTACCGTCAAGAGTTAATTCCAGGTTATGGTGCAGTACATTCAGCAGCCGTGGCGGCTGGAGCTTACGGCGTGGTGATCAGTGGGGCTGGGCCGACGCTGTTAGCTTTGGTTAATGAGGCAAGGGCAGACGATGTAGCGCAGGCAATGGCAGTGGCTTGGAAGCAGACGGGGATGATATCTGAAGTGCGATCACTTCCCATTGACAATGAAGGAGCAAGGAGCTACTAGTTCACCTTTGATTATCTATCTGCTGCACTTACATTCACTTCACACAGCTTGTCCTCATTTTTACACTGAATTGAGTTTAAATCCATTAAACTATGGGTATATACCGGCAATAACTATAATTAGCAACTTAACCCCTTAGCTGAAGCGCCTTTAGAGTGTTACCTCTGAAGGCACTTCGACGTTTGTGCTTTTTGTCAAAATTGGGCAAAGCACGAGCAAATTTAATGAGTGCCTACTCCTGAGGTACCTCCGTCAGGGTTCTCTCTTTATCCTGTCTACGTTTTTTGGCGTAAAGCTGAATAATTGCTGCCATCGCGACAATCATGCCTAAGATGCCCCAAGTGGTAATATCCATAGGGAGATTATTTTTAAACACAGCCAGTAAGACGATCGCAACCAAAAAGACAGTAGGCGCTTCATTTAAAGCACGCAACTGCTGACTGCCCCAAGCGCATTTGTCTGCCGCTAACTGTTTGAGCAGACGTCCGCAGTAGTGGTGGTATGCCAGTAAACCTGCCACAAAGAGAAGCTTGATATGCAGCCAACCCTCTTTTAAAACTTCGGGTTCAGTACTCAGTAGACCAATCGCCATTGCTACTGTCACCACCATTCCGGGTGTTGTAATGATGCGGTAAAGGCGTTTTTCCATAATCTGATACTGATTCTTCAAAATTGTGCGGGCTGGTTCTGGCTGTTCGTCTGCCTCAACGTGATAGATGAACAGGCGCACCAAGTAGAATAACCCAGCGAACCAAACCACAATGCCAATCAAGTGAAACGCCTTGAACCAGGAATAAGCCATGAGTCAAACTCTCCATCGGGCAGGAATAATTGTTATCTAAGCCTAGAATACAAAATTGTCTTGTCGCTCAGGCGGATGTAACAAACGCTTAGCAAAAACGGGTGATCCAGGAATCTCTGGAAAATTACTGAGGGGGTGATTAAAAATTTAGCTAGAGTGGGTAAGTTCAACGTAGGGCACAAGTCATACAGTTGCCCATCTACACGTCTACGGCGTTTGTTTGATGAGCTGTGAACCTAGTGTCATGAAAGCTGAAAATTTGGGTGAGAGCAGTTCTGCTGATGCCTGGACCGACTACGGTGTTTTGGTCTTAAATATGATCGAGGTATACCAGTGCTGTGCTGACGCTTGGACAAAGTACGGTGTACAAATCATCAAGTTTTACGATTGCGCTCTTGGTGCTTTTGAACAAGCCTTGGAAATTGACCCTAACCATGCTTCAGCAGCCGAACACCGGGATGCTGTGCAGAGGAAATGGGCCAATTGGATGGAAAGGTTAGAGCAAATCAAACCCTGTAAGGTATGTGAGTATTATTACGGCAGAGACGGCTTAAACTGCGCGGTACACCCAATTGGGCCATCTGAAGCGCTGTGTCGCGACTGGGAATTATCAATAAGCTGATCTGGATAAAATGGTAAAGGGATGGAGAGCGCACCGCTGTCAATCTCCATCCTCTATTTTATTTCTTCGTTACGCTTGTACGAGCTGAGCGGTTGCCTAGTATCTGCCGGTGCGATCGCGGTCTACAACGTTGACTCCATCTTCACGGATATGCTCCTCAACTACTGGTCCCCCAACCACAGGGTTCTCGGCCACAGGTTCTACGATTTGAGTCTTTGGTCTACGGATTAAACCTGCCAATCCAGCTAAACCAAATATTCCTAACCAGCCCCAGTCTTGGTGATGTTCGACTACAACTGGTGCAGGTGCTTGACTGGGTGAAGCGCTAGGAGTTGCATCGGTACTGCTGCCAGACGTACCACCAGTAGTGCCGCCGCCAGTGGTGGAGCCAGTATCTCCAGGACTGCTGCTCGTGCCAGTTGAACTACTGCTACTGCCGCCGCTGCCACTAGTACCAGTTGAGCCAGCAGTACCGCCAGTACCCGAATTAGCATCTCCACTAGTACCAGCAGACGAGCCACCAGTGCTACCACCAGTACTGCTACCCGACGTTGAACCACCAGTGCTACCACTAGTACTGCTGCTACCGGAAGTTGAGTTACCAGTTGTGCCCATACTACCAGATGTTGAGCTGCCAGGAGCTGTACCAGTACCAGTCCCGGACGTCGATCCACCAGTCCCGGACGTCGATCCACCAGTACCAGTACCAGTCCCGGACGTTGAACCACTAGTCCCGGACGTCGATCCACTAGTCCCGGACGTCCCAACACCACCACCAGTACCAGCCGAACTACCTGTGCCGCCACTAGTACCGCCAGCAGCCGAACCGCTGGAACCACCGCTAGCGCCACCGCTACCTGCTCCACCTGCACCGCCAGCTCCACCACCGCTTTGAGCAAAGGCAGGCACTAAGGGCATCATTGCCAAGCTCAGAGTCATTGCACTGATCGTTAGCAATTTGGATGAATTAAAACGTTTCATGTTGAAGTACCTATGCTCTTGCTTAATTTCCGTCGGTTTCTGCAGACAGCAAAACGATAAGTCGTCTTGCTGACTTGGTTTAGGAAAATACTGTTCTTCAAAGGCTACCAGCCGTTAGCAGATTGAAGCTCCCCCAGAAGCCAGAAGATTTGTGGCTTGTTGTCTACTCCCAAAGAGGTAACGTCTGCAAGTTAACGCCTGCTGGCGACGTATGTAATTGCAAAATATTTCTGCTCGCTGGCTAAACACTCCCCCTAGACTGGAAGATGTTTTACTTTCCATCTCCCAGCGGGGGAGGTGCTTTGAAAGACAGGAGTAAGAAGCTCTACATCTTACCTTTTTGCATGACTTCCTGAAGATGATGACGAATTTCCTTCGCCTGCTCGGTGTCTAACTGCTGCAACTTTTGAAATAGTTCTACACAGGGTTGAGAGCCTATCTTCTGAGCGTCTTGAATGTATGTGCTGTAAGCCTTGAGAGCTTCAGCCTTGTTCTCTAACACTGTCAGCAAATCGTACTCAAGGTCGCTGATAACTTGTGATCCAGCTTGAGTCATGAGTTTAGTCTCCAATTGAGTTTCTACATAACTCTGACTCACTCAATGGATGCATTCATCTGCCGAAAAGCGTAGGAGTAACAAGATTAGTGTTTTGCATAATCGGTAAACGGAGAGGGTGGGATTTGAACCCACGTAGACGTTACCGCCTAAACGCATTTCGAGTGCGTCGATAAAGCCAATTGCCGTAGAGCGTCTAGCCTCTGAAGCCATTTTCAAGTATCCACTGAGTATCCAAATTAGAAAATCCCCGACCATCTTTTGAGCGGTCGGGAATTGCCGCGTCAGTCCGGTAAACGTCTAAGTTCGGATACTTTGTAGAATTCAAACTCATTTGGTTTGCCAGCTCGCTCATCCCATCTGATCTGCACCTCATCCTCAGCCATATCCACTATTTCGCCGTGGTAGTTGTAGGCGACTGTATATAGGTCTGAGTGAGCAACGCGATCGCCGACTTTGAATTTATGCTCTAGTGAGGCAGTTGGCTTATCTAGTGAGGCAGTTAGTGAGGCAGTTGGTGAGGCTGTATCCCTTACTGGCTCTGGATGGTGAGCCAGTTGAGTCAATTTCTCAACCTTTTCTAGTTTTTTAGCCTCACAGCAATCAATATTTAGTCCATATTCAACAACAGTTGAATTTTTTCCCATCAATACTCAAAATTGGGGTGATTGCCTCACCATCCTTACTGGATAAGGGTTCTTGCCTCACCAATTGCCCCGCAACTGCCTCACTTGCCTCACTAATTGCCCCGCTAAAACTAATCCCTTGTAAAGCAACTTGACCCTTGCCGACCGTAACTCGTTTAACTTTTGGAAATATGGCTTGGAACCGAGCAATGACCTGGTTTGCTGCCTTGACGTTGGCATCAGACTTTCTTGATTGGTCAAACCACACACTCTTCTTCTTGCCGTTACTACCTTCCTCGTAGGTCAGAGTGCCATTGTCCTGATACCATTGCTCTAAAATCTGCCAAATCTCCCCTGCTGTCAGGATGCCGTCTGGGTTGTAACTCAATCCAACATCTTGACAGAACTGGAACAAGTGAGAGTTTTCAGCCTGAATTGCCTCAAGCGCTTGCTGGGTGCATTTGTAGTCAATGCCATTACACATTAAGTTAGTCAGCGCTGCCAAGACTCGGTTAAGGAACGCTGGCAGTACTTCAATCCGCATGAAGTCAGGGTCATATTTAAAGCGTGGGTCAGCCTCAAGTTCGCCTTTGGTTGGGTCAGCGCCAATCTTGAAAGTCTTGGTAAACGAAAGAACACCCCAACGAGACTGAATTGCCTCCAAACTGGCTTGTAGATTGGGTGTGTCATTGATGTTAAACAGCCCAATTCCGGTAGGGGTGAAGTCAATTTCATCCTTACCCTTTTGCTCACGTTGTAGGGTATCTCCAGTAAGAAATGCTTTGATACTCTGTATCCGGTCTAATTTAGCTGTGTTCGCGTTCTCAGTCGCCCAGTTAACCCTACTGCCTTGAAGCCTAGACAGTGGAAACTTTCGACCGTCGTCATAGGTTGCAAAGTCAGTCAGAGTGCAGCCGGTCAACCCCACACCGCCATACATCATTGACACAATTTCCCGCAGGCTGTCTTTACCGTTGTTGCCGTCCCCACGCATTAGCAGACCACGTACTAATCGGCCTTTATGCTTCCGTACTGTGGGTAAATCAAGAGATGCTGCGATCGTTCTTAGAAAAATTTCGCGCTGGGGTGTATCCAGTGCTGCGAGTAGTCGATCGCAGTGTTCAGAGTTAGCCTTTGGGTCGTATGTGGCTACCGGCTCATAAAGGTAGTAAAGTGCTGGGTCGTGTGGCTTGAGTTCCCAACGAGGCTCGGTCAAAATCCACGACAAATGCAAGATTCCGTTAGTACAGTTCAAACCTGCTGGGTTAGTTTCTTTAGGATCAACCCAAAGGGACATTTTTACCCAGTCCATAGCTTGTTTGACTTTGCCAGGTTTGGCATAAGGAAACTTCATAGAGTCGTCCTTAAGCTTCACTGCGTAACCGTTGCAAAAATTACGGATACGTTTTTGTTCTGCTCCATCCGGACTGTGTTCGTAGTGAGTGCCATTCCAGAAATACAGTTGGTCATTCACACATATCCACGGTTTATCCCCATACAGAGATTTCAAAATCTTTTGAGTGAATTCAACGTCAGGGTCAAACGAGTTTGGAACATCCTGAGATGCAGGTTCACCGCTGATGTTAAATTCTGCCTGACGCCCTTGTGTCCGTTGTTGGCGCTGCCATGACTTCACACAGTTCTCTATAGCTTCGTCTGAGAGACTAGCAGTAGGATTATCTTTCTCTGCTGACCGCCAAATAGCCTCAGCCTCTTTCGCGTCCACTGGAGGCGAACAATGAGCGCAATAAACGTCAAACAATGCTCGACTATCCCCTTCACATCTGACACCTAAATGAGCTAGTCGTGCAACCGTCCCGATGAGGTTACGCGCCAATTTCGCGCCCTTACTGTTCCTCTGACCCTCTCCAATACCACCGTCGATTAATGCCCGGTCATCCTTGGTGAGACATTGATACAGAGGTACGTCGTCAGATATGGACGGTTGGTAATTCACCTTAATTACTGATGCAGACTCAGGCTCAGGAATCTCAACCCGCAACTGTTCGTAAGAGTAGCGTTTACCTGAGTTGCTGACAATTGTCGCAACTTTTGACCCTGAGTTGTCCCCTTTCATGTACCTGCTACCAGCTAGCCTGAGTACTCTGCTAGGATTCTTGATGCTCCGATCAGCGTCTGAATAATTTAGTAGGTCAGCCTGTAGTCGTCTCCAATCGTCAGTTTTAACCGGGTCAGTAAATACCCAATAGCTATGAACTGACTTTCCACCCGTATCTACTTGGATAGTCGGTTCTGGCAGTCCTAACTGCTCCCACAAGTACAACTGTGACTCTTTATCAAGATTGTCATGCTCGTAGAAGATGGCCCTACAGGTTGTCACTGCCTCGTCAGTATCACCGCCGCCGTTGACCACAAAGTAGACGTCGTACCCTTGACCCTGGTAACGTTTCACTTGGGCAAAATCAAGCCTAGGAGCTTTAACAGACTTCTTAAGAGTTGAGTTGATGTACCGGACGTAAATCGCCTCACCTGGTAGGTAGCCTAATGCTGTAAGGTGTGCGATCGCCTGCTGTTGGTCAATCTCTAGTTGGTTTGGCTGGGTAGCAGTCATCATGCTGCACCCCCTACCACGCCTTTCTCAACTGCCAAGTCTTCAACGATGGCCTTATCCAGGTCGGTCAACTTGACTTTACCCTCAATCTTTGCCGCTATCCGCTGACAGCGCTCTCTCTCAATTGGGGTAAGCTGCGATCGTTCTAACCTGAGTAGGTAAACTTCAGTGTCACTTGCCCACTTGTACCAACGACCACAATCAGAGCAGTCTAGGCGGTTCTTATGGGGTGAGTCTGGTGGAGTAGTGCGGATGAAGTTGACCCCACCACAGCCCTTACAGCCTATATTCTGGAATATGCAAGTAGCACTTACATGTGGGGTATAATTGTGGGATAGCGAATCACCACCCTTATGATTAACCTTGCATCCATTTAGAGGGGATGCTAATATGAAACTGGATAAGTCCACTATAAACCTCGGTGAACCCGTCCTAAATCTTCCGCCCTGCCAAGTTTGGATCTGATTTAGAAACGGTTGTACAATGTCAAACTAGACTGCCTCAGACATCTGGGGCAGTTTTGTTTTGTGGGGTTCTCTAAGAATCTACGAGCGCTGTTGATTTGGCAGCGTTCATGTGCATTATCATAACTTACTGATCCGTAGGTGTAGTTCTGATACATCGGTAGTTAGCTTGTTGTTGCTACCTGACTCTATGCTAGCACCCTGTCAGACAGTAGTCATGTTTGACCTAGAAGTGTCTCTATAAAATTGTCTAAAATACGACGAACTTCCTTATACTTAGCCGATTGACGACCAAAACCAAGGCTCTGCAACACTTGGTTTTTAGCCGATTCTAGGTTTTGACGTGTCAGAGTTGATTGCCTAAGTGATCGCACTTCTGCACTTAGGCGACTAATTCCCCCGTGCGGATTTCCTCAAGTGCTTCTAGCCTTTGCTGAAATGGTGCTAGCAACTCTGTCACGCGACTTTCTATCACTTCTGGGGTGATTCTACCTGAGTCTTCGTAGGTATCACCTAGTGCGGCTTTAAATGCCGATACACAAAACTCCGTCAGGGTGATGTCTTCAGCTTTGCACTTCTCTTTAATCGCCTCTAGCAGTTCTGAGTCAACTCGGACGCTAACTTGTGGCCTTTCTGCCATAACTCCTCCTTAATTCGTCATACAGCTTGCTAGCTCTAGTTTAACCCCGTGAGGTAACAATTTAAGCTTAGCTAGTAGTTTGTCAGGCAATTGCTAGCAAATTTAGTAAATGCTAGTAAATTTGTCATACAGCGTGCTAGCATAGGTGTAGACAGGCAATCAACCTGCGTAAGGGCATCTACTCACCTGTTATCCATGCCCGATCACCCATCTACTACAGCACTACTCACTCACTACTCAGCACCTATGACCATACAAGACACCCTCGATAAGGCATCTACTAACGGTCAATCGACCTACTCAAATGGCACTACTGATGGTCAATCGACCCGTAGAAAAGGTGCTAAGCAATGGTCTGGTCTAACCTCAGACCCTCTCTCAGATGGCGTTACAGCACATACAGCTAACTACATCTGCATGAAGGGAGCTACACCCTGGAACCGGGTAAAAGCTGGTCAACTGTTCTCACGCTCGAATACCGGGACCGCACTTTGGGTGAAACTGTCGTCTGGACGCGCCATCAGCCTTGACACTGGTATCCCAATGGAAGTACCGCCAAACAACCGTCTGACCCTCTCAGTGCATCTCGTTAGCAGCATTACCACCACAGCCTAGATAAGGCAAGCATCGCCCTTCCGACCAAGATTAGCGATGCTTCCGCCTTCCCCGTAACACTACAGGAGATTAGATAAATGACTTCAATGATCGCTCCAATACCCAAAAATAGAGGACTTTTGCCCCCTCACGTTGATGGTGAAGAATTTGATGGTCTTGAATTTGAGGAAATTGCACATCGGATAGACCCTGAGTATTGGCAGTACTACCCCGTACACCCAGAGTATTTAACCAAAACCGACATACCAGATGCAGCTAAAAAGGTGTTCCGAGACCTACTTGCACAGCTCGTCAAAGAGATTTTGGATGAAGAAGCAAGCGACTTAAAGCGCTACGAAGCCACTTTGAAAAACTAAGCAGAAGCCAGCGATCGCCCTAGGAAAGTTCTCGCTGGCTCCCTGCATCCCCCACAAACCAAATCGAAGGATATCTCAATTATGAAACCTCTAGGCTACTACTCCACATCGGAAGCCCAAATCACCGAACTCGAACTGCTCTTTGGCAGCCAACTTCAAGGCTTGAATCGATTAGACACGGTGCAATTGCAACTGACGCTTGCTGTGTATGTAGCCTGCTGGGAAGTTGACCAAAGCGCTACGCTCCAGACGGCAGTAGACGAAACTCCTTTAGATGCCTACTCGGATGATGCATTCAAGGCAATAGAAACTCTTGAGGGAACATCCATAGATGGAATTCAAGGTCTGTTGGTGGCGGTCGCCAATATCCTTGCCTACGAACCTACTAGGAAGTAGCAGCCATGCACCCCACTAACCGCGCCCTCTACTGCATTACCTCTACTGCCCTGTGCTGCGCTTTACCGTTCGGCATTGTGGCGAATAAGGCTAACCAGCAGTGGGCAACCCGACAAGGTATTGAAGCAACACAACAACAAACAGCATTCAGCGCTCAGGTAGCCATAGGCCGAGCAAGATACTGCTTGCCCCTCAATCCCGCTACCCCCCTAACTACTGGTGTTGTAGTGAAGTACTACGGGACTGAGCGCACACTGCCACCAGGTCAAACCGTGTGTGATCAGTACGGCAATACGGCAGTAACGGGGGACAGCGGTAGAGCGGTAGACATTCAATCAGCGCCACAAGAACAAGTCAATCAAATCATGAAGGAGAGAAGCAATGGTAATCCGCAATAAAAGTAAGGCTAGTAATGAATCCAGCGCTGAAACTGCTCCACAGTCAAGCGGTAGCAAAGGATTCGATGGTGAGTACCGCAAACCTAAGCGAAGATTTGATTTAGCAGTGTTCCTGGGTGATGTAGCAGGAGCCATCATGGGGTTCATCATTAACCCGAACTCGCTCTACTTCATCACTTTGGGGTTAGCAGGTGTCGTCTTGTGCCTCAATAGTGTCCCGTACATCGCCCTATTCAATGGGGAGCTGAGGCAATTGGCTCGTGGTGCTGAATCAATCCCATATATCGGTTTCATTCTGTCGTTCAGCCGACAAACGATCGCCACAGTGCTAGGAGTCTCACTGCTCTTAGTGGTTCAGACCCTAGAGGTGATCCCAGTAGCACCACGGTTGATTACTGCCTGGGGCGAAAGGCTTTACTTCAAGTCCAACCGTAAACGATTTGAGACTCCCTACAAGGGTGAAAATGCTCCCAGCATCATCCCCAAGGCTTACAACTGGGTGCGGAAGTCGGTTGAGAAGCAGCATGAACTCGGTCTACTCATCTCCATCGGCTTTTATTTGTTCGACTTGTGGATATGCGCCAAAACTTACCCTATTTGGGATTCGGTAGGCGGTTTGATTTTTGGCAACCTACTATTCGTGGGGATTCTGGTAGGCGGTTTCACCGGGCTACTGCTCGTTGCTGCAATCTTCAATAGTCATCGGCTTACTGGATTCGAGCATAACGAATTCCACGCCATGAAAGACGAACTGGAGCCACCAAAGTACACGGGTAAGGAATAGGCCAGACATTAGAAAACCCCTCTACCCGGCGAGGAGAGGGGTATAAACCTTTACAGGTGAAGCTATGAACTATCTTATCGGTGACAATCACAAAGACTACCCACACAGCGACGAAAGTATTCTTTATTACTTGGTTGTAACCGAGCATAAAAATTTTGAGAGTGCTATTCGCCTGCTACGTTCAGCTGTAAGAGATTGGCAGAAGTCATCCAAACTTGCTTTAACCGCCAGTAGCGGGACATTACTACTCAGCTTACTTGGAGCAATGACGGGTATAGGTGCTTGGGTAGTATTACCGCTGTTTAGTGCGATATTCAGTGGTTTACAGGCATGGGGTAGCCGAAAAGAATTGCAGGTTAGAGAGCGTGAGCTAGAACTGCTGAAATCATGCCCTACTCTGCTCGATCTGATGTATCAGGCATACTCTAAAGGTGTTGACCCGATGAAGTTGGTGTACTCCTACAACGCGATTGTGGGAGCTTATGAGGTCGATTCTGCTACTTGTGGTGGAGTAGACCCGATTCAGGCTTTTGGTGGGCAGATGTCAGGAGCGCTCGCCGGTCTTACCGATGTCTACACCACGTTCGACCAGATGGGTCAATCCCTACTCACCCCTCCATCCGGTCTGCATCCACACATTAAGCCTGCTCCCCCTCAGTCACAACCACAAGCACACACTCAGTCTGTTTCCTCCAGCTTTAGTACTAACACTCCCCAACTTCCTGTTACGGGTAACTCTGCCTTACCACCATTTGACCGCGATCGCATTCTCAACGAATCAAAGGGGTTGATGATCATTGGTGACATGGGAGCAGCGAAAACTTGCACCATGCAGCACATAGCTGGCGCGTTCACTGACCACGGTATTATCGTCTTTGACCCGCATGGTAAAACCAATTGGGGTAATGCTTACGTCATCAGCAAGATGGGGGCAATCTACGAGCAGTTGAGAATTTTGCTCGAACTGCTAGAGAACGGCGATGAGTCACCGCTGCTAGTTATAGCTGACGAATGGCTAGAAATTCGCGGTGATCGCCGTAACAAATCGGGTGAGTACAAGGGTGTGGCTGATGACTTTATCAGGCTGTTCAGCACGAAGCCGCGTAAATTCAACAAGTTGGCTTGCTTTATCCTACACAGCCCCAACGTTGAAGCCGCTGGAGTAGATAGTTTTCTCAGGGTCAATTACTTGATGATTCACTTGGGTAAAGTTGCGGGGAAGGAATTTCCAAGCATCCAGCCAGCAGCCTACCCGTGTGTTGTGGATGGGGAGCAGTTTGTTCACCCTACTCACGGGCATCATACCGAGTTCAAGCCGAACGGCAACGCGCCAAGAAACATAGAGCCGTTGGCATCCAGACCCATCAAAATCCCACTGGCTTATGTGGATGGGGCAGAGGTGAAAGTATGCCCTGGAGGGTGGGTAGACGGGCATTTAAACACTGAGTCAGCAGGTGTTAGGGAGCGCTTAGAAATGCTCTGGGATGTCGGTTCAGAAACGGTTCAAGACGGTTCAGAAACGGTTCAGCCAACCCAAAATTTTGAACCGCTGAACCGCCCATCTGAACCGCTGAACCAACCATCTGACAAGGGTTTTGGCGATTTTGGCGACGGTTCACAGTTCACGGTTCAGGACGGTTCAGAGCAGTTCACGCCACTAAAACTCACCCTGAACCAAGTTCGTGAACTGGTTCAAAGTCTGAACCAAAGTTTGAACCAGACCCAAATTATTGAGCAGTTGTGGCAGGTCAAGAAAGGTGGTAGCGACGCATGGAAGCAAGCCCACTCCGAGTACAAGCAAGTGATGGGTGAGCAGTGAACGGGACATCTTTCATAAGTGAGTCATGTGACAAGTCTCCTCTCTTAGTTATTAAGAAGGAGACTTGTCACATTTAGGGTTGTTGCGCGATCGCGTCTGGCTCAGTTTGGCTCTACTAATTCCTCGGCTTGATAGCGCTGATAGTCATCTTCAATCGTCATCAACCACGTCCCGCCATTCCACTCAAACACAACCCCGTCTCTGTCCTCATCATTCCACCGCGCATTCTCGACCTCAGCAAATGGAATCTCTTCGTTAACTTCATCTGTGTCTACGTTTTCAGCCGTAATGAATCCCATAATAAAAACCCCTATAAATCAGCTGTTAACTTCTACACCGAACTCAAACACTCGCAGGATACAGACGGTCAATCACCCGTTTGACTGCCATCGCCGACCACTCACACCCGCGCTTAGTTTTGTAGCCGTTAGCTGAGAGCCAGTCAGCGACCTTTTGAAAAGACTTCCCAGATTTGTGGTGACGGCGGATAAGTTCGATCACAGCTTGCTCTGACTCATCCGGAACTAGTTCACCGTCTACCGCTGTCTTGCCAAATGCAGGAGCGCCATAGGCATAACCGCCACTGGCAGCTTTAGCTTTACGTCCACCCTGCACCCGTTCGTGAATCTGGTCGCGTTCCAATTGAGCGACGGCAGCCATAACCGTGAGAATCATCCGTCCCGTAGGTGTGGAGGTGTCTACGTTCAGGTCAAGCAGCACTAGGGCTTTATTTTGGGGTTGCAGTGTGTCTTCCACTAGTGCCAGCACGTCACGGGTGTTTCTGGCTATCCGGTCAAGCTTCAGTGCAACGATACCGTCTGCCTCATTTTTGACCATATCCAGCGCGGCTTGAAACTGTGGACGATTGGCAGCTTTAGTCCCGCTCCCTACTTCCTCAAACACCTGCACCAATTCGTGACCGAACGCATCACAGTAAGCCGCGATACGCCTACGCTGCTCCCCAAAAGAGGTGTTATCAGCCTGTGACTCGGAAGAAATTCTGATGTAGCCTACCAATTTCATATAAAGCGCTCTCATAGCTTGTGTTCCATACGTATCAGTGTAGCACTTACTTCAATAAACGTTATAGCTAATTGTCTGAAAACATTTTTGCAAAAGGTCTTGACACCTAAAAAGGTTGTGTGCCATATTATTTACAGAAGCGAATAGGACATCCGGAGAGACGGACGGTGAGGGCAGACGATAGCCCAGCGGGGATAGCCGAGAGCGTACCGCCTAAACGAGAGCAGTGAGTCTCACGTCCAGCGCGTCTGGTAGACCACACTCCGACCGGGTTCGATTCCCGTTGTGCTGATTGCCATCAAACCTTCACAGATGGCACCAAGGAGACTCACATGCAAGACTTACTGACCTACGCTTTCCTCACTCTCGCTGCTGGCTATGCTGTTCTAATGGGTGTTGATTTCATCCACGGCCTGATTCGGTTAGTACCTCAAGTGACCGCTGAGGGACCGGAACAGGTCGAAGAAGTACCTCAAGTGACCGCTGAGGGACCGGAAGAGACACCCAAAGTCGCTACATGGGACTGGCTAGTACCTTCACTAGATTGTGACGTACCTCAAGTGGACGCGATTGAGTTCGGACGACACAAGCTCAGGGTGCTGGAGGTCGCTCAGCAATCTGAACGGGACTACAGCTCTTTGAGTATCAGGGAATTGAAGAAATTAGCCAGTGAACGAAAAATCAAGCGCTACAGCAGTTTGACCAAGACACAGCTACTCACTGCTCTCGCGGCATAACCCAACGACCTGGGTAGGTCGGTAAACTGCCTCACCCTTCACTCAACATGAGAGACACGGCAATGGACGACGAACTGAAAGAATTACTCGCAGCGACACCGGACGATCGCAGCGACGATGACGACGCATACCTAGAAAAACTATTTAGCCCCACTGACAAGACTGGACCATCATGCAGCCTCATACATAAGGAACGCGCTGAGGCTGCTCTGTCCCGCTACATCAGCGATAAGGCTGAGAGGGCATGGGGCATGTAGCACCGGAACGGGGTCGGAGACGGCCCTTGGATAACGTCAATCTCTTACTGGACATACGTTTCATGCCATCCAAGTGTAGAGATTGGATAACGTCAACTGTCACGTCAAACTGTCACATCAATGACTAAAATACTTAAGCCAATGAAGGGTAGTGACCCTATCTCAGACGAACTGCTGGCAGAGATAGCCCAACTATTAGCAGGTCCCGATGGAAGCGCGACCAAGACGGACGACGGCTGGACATACAGCAAGCCCAATGACGCGCCAATTAACGGCGGAACAGTGAGAAGTAACTAGGCTGAAAAACCTAGCTATGGCAGTGTCATCTACTGGTTTCTATTCTTAGACATAAAACTCGCAAACTCTTTAGAGGCAGTTCGTTTGCTCTTTACCTCAAGTAGAAGGTGTGTGAGAGAAGCTTGAGTCAAAGGAACTGAGGATTAGTTATGAAAATTGGAATTAAGCAAGTAACGGTAGCTGCGCTGACAGGCATTAGCCTAGTCTTTAGCCCGTTCAGTGCCAAGGCTAACAGCGATTGGACTTTGATGTCTTACACAGAAACGGGCAAGACCCTATTAGACAGAGCTTCAATTACCCGTTCGGGGGCAATCGCCAAAGCATCTATGCTTTTCATCTATAGTCAAGCTAGTAAGAGTGGAGTTGTAGCCTACAGTACCGTCACTGAGTTCTCTTGCATTGACAAGAAAATGAGGGACATACAGACCACATACCTAAAAGAAGACCGTTCCGTAATCAAAGACCACACCATAGATAAATGGGAAGTCACTGAGCCTGGTTCTATCGGGGAACGCATAGTAGACGAGGCATGTGCTAATCAGTAGTTGACACTCCCTTCTTAGCCGCGTGGAACTGCTCACAATGCAGCCGTATCAGAGTCTTAACCAGGTTGCGTCTCTGCCCCTCACTCAACTGCTGGTAAAGCCGTCGTCGTGTCTCTGCAATATCCTTCATGTCCTACCGCCCTTCATTGCGAAGAAGTTTGTCCTAACTAACCTAAACTGTTCTGCTGCGTCCTTTGGTTGCCGACACCGAGCTACGAATATCGAATAAGGGCGACCTTGGCGATCGCACTTGTGGGTAATTCTGGAGGTAAAAACTGCCTTACCTCGGCTCAACCGTCGCAGGTCAGCGATACCGCGCTTAGCTTCGAGCAGGGCATCTTCATAGGCTTTACCCTCCAAGTCCCAAGAGTTGATACGCATGGATAGCGTGAGGAATGCGGGTTTATGCGGGGGATTGTCTAATAGTTCGTCTGGGTCTGTTAAATCTGCCATTTTCCTACAAATCACGTCGATTTACGCTGTCATCGCCCCTCACAACCAGCCTGTACCCGTTGGGCAGATGCCAGCAATGAAAACCCCAACGGGACGAATTAGAGGCAGAGATTATCTTACCGATGGGTGTTCTCGGCCCGGTTGAGCGCTTCCAAGGTTTCACCAACCGGATGATTAACCTCTGCCTCTGCCTCGCCTCACGGGATGACCAACGAGTAAAAGCCCGTTGTCTTTGCGCTTCTCTGGCGGTGTCATCCCATCTAGGCATAGAGGTAGATTATCCGTTCTTACTATTTCTATATCTTCCATATTAACTGTTAGAATAGGTGTAATATATGTCACATTGAACTATTAGAATGCAGCCTGTAAATAACCAACCATCGCCGCATATAGGCACTACTATCTATCGAATTAATCTGACTCAGGGTTATATCTTCAATGGCGAAACTTACCAGCCAGGGAGTAATTTTTGCTACGATATAGGCTTTCTTCGAGCAATCGGAATCAAGGATATTGATATCCCATCCTACGTTTATACCGGACCTTGACTATGCCGCAAGTTAAACTTGATTTGACCCACGAAGTAATCGACGCTGTACGGTATTTAGCAGAACATGAGGGAATCTCTTTCACCGACTGGCTAGCCCGTGCTGTTGGGGAGAGTCTAGCGAATCATCCCACGCAAAAACTAGGTTTTACGAGCGATGGGACACCGATAACGTACTGTCAACTCGCAGAAACTACTAGTGATCTTGGCAGAATTCCAGTAGATGTAGAGAACGCACCCGCACCAACCGGACAACATCGCCGCAGTCTACAGGAACACCAGCACGACCAACAGGACGGCTGGCAGACTCGAATTTGGGCAATCCAGCAGGCACAACATCAGATGAGGCAAGTTTAACCATGACTTTTGAAGATTCAATTAATTTGATCGCAGCTAGCAACATTAGTTTTCGAGATGAGGTAGTCTCGGTTATCCGTGACAGAGTGAATAGACTTGAACACCCCGAAGATTATATGCAGTTGAAAGAGGGTGAGGGGGCGAAGATGACCAAGGATTACGTTAAGCGCCAGTATCCCAAACCGGGGACTGTCACGCATGACCCACGCCGACCCTACTTTGTGGCGAAAAACTAAGTCAGTCCAACCGAATCGGGTAGTAAAACGGCTAGAAGTCAGACTAGAAGGTGTTCCCAGTCCCACAGCTACACTAGAAGAGACTGAATTAGAAAGTTATCGCCCTATGCCACATGCTCGGTATGGGGCTTTTTAATGTTCATAACCGAGGGGGTTAACCGAGTCCTCAAAATTGAGGAACTCAGACCAGTAAAACTTTTGAACCCTTCCGTTAAAAAGTGGCTACATACCTCACAACCGACGGGTGTAACCTTCTGCACTTGCAGGACGTTGAAATCGATACACACCGGATTTCCGGTGTCTGCTGAAAGGTACTCAGCCCCACGCCTCATGCTGGCGTATGTGGGCGTACCTCAATTAGCAGAGCAGTTTAGTATTATCCATTCCGGAGCATCCAGAGACCTGAAACGTATAGATGGTAAAAGTTTGGTATTATCCAAGGCCAGAATAGAGGGTGCATCAAAGCCGGAATTCCGGCTTTGAAAACGGGAATTCTCGTTTTGGGAAACAGGATATCCTGTTCCCAAACTCAAAACTCTGGTACTACCAGGTTGCCGCTACTGCCTGCATAGTACCTGTAGATAATCTCTGGGGCATTCCCGACCAATCGCGCAACGTCCTTGACATCCAGCCCGTTGTCTAAGGCTAGGGTGATGAAGGTGTGTCGCGTGTTGTATTGGGGTCTGTAGCCCTCGATTTTACCCTCTAAGGCTAGTTGGGACACGATGCCCTTATGAGGCTTGCCGTGACGCTTACATCCCCTCCACACGTCACTTAGAAATCCCTCGTTGCTGATGGGTAGTCCAGTGAGGGAAGTAAACACAAAGTCATCAGCCACGTAGTCTTTTGGTCGAATGCCCAGCAGTAGGGACTGTAGGGACTGATTACACGGGAACTTTCGCGCTTTGTGTGTCTTGGTATCCTTACGTCCATATCGACGGCTGTAGGACTCGCAAAAGGCTATCTGAGTACAGCCCTTGTTAACATGCTTCCACTGCAACCCGATAGCCTCACCCGTCCTGCATCCGGTCATGAATAGGAACTTGACGAAGTTGGTGTAGTGGCAGTAGACCGGGTGCGTCTCAAATGCCTGAATGATGGCGTCCCGCTCTGCCACAGAGAACGGGTTAATGTCACTGGCACTCTTGGGAGAGATTTTTATTTCCTCTGCCATACCCTCAAACGGGTTACGGGGTATCAGCTCTGACTTTACTGCCCACTTGCAACACGCGCTTAGCTGGGTCAACATCCGCTTAGACGCATAGTTGGACAAGTTTTTAACCAGAAAGTCTCTGACAGCGATCGCGTCACTCAGTTTTTGACTGGGTAGACTTTTGACACAGTTGGCGTACCGGGTCAGATAGTCCTTTTTAAAGGTCGTGACGGCTACTTGTGGTTCTCGGTAGTCGCAGTACCTCTGCCACAGTTCGAGTAGTTCTAGAGGCTTTTCAGGCTTAGCTGAGAACGATACCGGGTTAGGGTTCGTTCTGTACTTCTCTAACGTTGGGTCAAAGTTTCCAGACGCGATATCAGCCTCTATCGTCCATGCCAACATTTGAGTTTTCCTGTGATTCTCTGGGGTTGCGTCTAGCTTAGTGGAGATGTACCGCTGACTGTCCTTAGCCACACTACGAGGTAGCCGTAATCGCCACTTACCTTGCTTTTCCTCCACAGCGACCGTTCCCCTCTTAGCTCTGGACGTGACCATCTGGATACTGACTTTGGATACTCGGAAGTGAGATTAGAGTATCCAACCGAGTATCCAAAAGGCAAGAGAATCGGGCAATTTCATCTCACTGACTTTCGCGCCCGGTTCGCTCTGTTCCTTGCAGCGAACGGAGAGGGTGGGATTTGAACCCACGTAGACGTTACCGCCTAAACGCATTTCGAGTGCGTCGCATTCAACCACTCTGCCACCTCTCCTTGGTCGGTCTATTTTACCTCATTGTACTGACCTCAGTGGAGATTGACTAGCTTTTTGCAGCGATCGCCAGCATTTTCCTCACGTTTCAACACAGATCCGATGCCGAGTTCCTGCCGCCAAATGGACCTGACATAAAGTTCATATAAGCTTGTGATGTAGCTCAGAATTTCACTTGCTGATAGAATACGTGCTTAACGCCTTCGGCTGCAATGACATATAGCGCAACGATCGCCATTAGCACCAGCACGAAACCAAGGGGCAACGGTTGAAATCCTAGCAGTCTTGCCAAGGGCGTTAAGGGAATGATTAATGTGATAGCAACGCTGGCGATCGTTGCCCTCAATAAGTACTTTCCTGGCTTACTGTTGCGAATGGGTTGTCGGCTGCGAATCACCAGCACAACGAGCGCGGATGAGATTACAGACTCTAAAAACCAGCCGGTTCTGAACTGTGCTGGCTGAGCGTGAAGCAGCAACAGTAGAGCCCCAAAAGTGAGGTAGTCAAATGCAGAACTCAGCAGACCAAACACGAGCATGAATTTGCGGATGAAGTTGATATCCATCCGGTGGGGCTTGCTGACCAGTTCCTTATCTACGCGATCTGTGGCAATCGTCATCTCTGGAAAGTCCGTCAGCAGATTGTTGAGCAGAATCTGCTTCGGTAGCATTGGCAGAAACGGCAGGAATAGAGAGGCCCCCGCCATGCTAAACATGCCACCAAAGTTAGCGCTGGTTGCCATGAACACGTATTTGAGGGTGTTAGCGAACGTGATGCGTCCTTCCTTCACGCCCTCGATCAAAACGTTTAGATCCTTTTCCATCAGCACAATATCGGCTGCTTCCTTTGCCACATCAACAGCACTATCAACTGAGATGCCCACATCGGCAGCATGCAGCGCCGAGGCATCATTAATGCCGTCGCCCAGATAGCCAACAACATTGCCCGCTTTCTTGAGGGCAATGATGATGCGCTCTTTTTGGTTTGGCTCTACTTCGGCAAAGACAGTCGTCTGCTGAACTCGCTGAATCAAGGCTTCGTCACTCAGTTGCTCTAGTTCGGGTCCTGTTAAAGTTTTTGGTTCGGGCAGCCCTACCTGCTGAACTATACTCATAGCCACCGCCAAGCTGTCTCCGGTAATCATCTTCGGGGTGACTCCCAGCAGTTCTAGCTCTTTGAGGGTGTCAGCAATGCCAACTTTCGGCGGATCGAACAGAGCTAGGTAGCCCAGAAAAGTCATGTTTGTTTCGTCATCTTTGCTGAAGGCATCTTGATTGAAATCGCGATAAGCCACACCCAAGGCTCTAAATCCCTTACTGCCCAGGTCTTCTGCTTGTTGATGGAGTTTTTGTCGCTGGTCGGCAATGTCAACACTCCCCTCAGCAGTCTCAACGGTTGAGCAAACATCCAGAATATTCTTCAGTGCGCCTTTGGTGACGATCAGACGCTTATCGGTCTTGAACAGAATGCTTAGACGTTTGCGGTTAAAGTCATAGGGCACTTCATCCAGCTTTTGATAGCTAGAAATGTCAAACGTCTTGTATTCGCGAATCGCTGTATCAATCGGATTCACATAACCGGACTCAGAGGCGGCGTTCAAATAGGCATAAAGCAAAACGCGATCGCTGTCTTTCCCCTCCACATCAACCGCAGAGTGGATTTTTACCTCTCCTGCCGTCAGCGTCCCTGTCTTATCAGTGCAAAACACATTCATACTGCCAAAGTTTTCGATTGCGGGTAAACGCTTCACAATTACCTGCTTCTTTGCCATGTTCTTAGCACCGCGAGCCAGGTTAACGCTGACGATCGCAGGCAGCAGTTGAGGAGTTAAACCGACAGCCAACGCCAGAGAAAACAGAAACGATTCCAGCACTGGACGGTGGAGGTAGACGTTAGCGACAAAAATGAGAACGACCAAAATTAGGGTGACTTCCATAAGGAAGTAGCCAAACTTGCTGAGTCCCCTTTCAAATTCCGTTTCGGGAGGCCGCAGCTTCAGTCGTTCTGATACTTTGCCAAACTCAGTTTCTTTGCCGGTGTGAACGACGACTGCTTTTGCCGTTCCACTAATGACGTTGGTTCCCATGTAGAGGGAGTTAGCACGGTGGCCCAGTCCAGTTGCAGCAGGCAGTACGCCACTGAGCTTGTCAACCGGATAGGTTTCTCCTGTCAGTGCTGCTTCATCCACCGATAGGTCTTTCGACTCTAAAATGAGACAGTCGCCCGGAATATTTTTACCGGCACAAAGCAACACAATGTCTCCAGGAACTACGTCCTCATTGGGAATTTCTTGAGATTGGCCATCCCTCAAAACGGTTGCTTTAACTTGCACCAACGCCAATAATTTTTCAACGGCGTTTGAGGCTCCTCGCTCTTGCCAAAATCCTAATAGTCCACTGATGAGGACGATCACCAGAATAATCGTGGCATCTGCTGCATCCTGAAGAAAAATCGACAGCACCGCCGCAAAAATCAGAATCAAGATGATTGGACTCTTGAACTGATTGAGCAACAGCATCAAGGCACTTGATTTGTGTTTTTGTTTAAAGCTGTTTGCGCCGTACTCGCTCAGGCGTTGTTTCGCATCTTGACGGCTTAACCCTGCGGTTGTCGAGTGCGTCTGCTGAAGCACCTGATCTCCGGACAAGCTCCAAAATGTGGACTGTAAATTCACTGTTTTCCCCCTGATTTTTAAAAACCTCTCCCTAGGAGAATCATGTTCCGTCAACAGCCTCAACGGTTGAAGTATTTCGGGTCTTACCGACTGCTGACTCCATCAGTTGTGCGTCAGCTCATCTCGCTCTGAGGGATGCGGGTAGATAAATGCGACCACTAACCCATTTCGCATTTTCCCGTAGGAGATGCAGAATGCCTCCATGAATTAAATTCTCCATTCGTAACTGCTCATGCATAGGAGCAGGGTAGAGAGACTTAGGGTCTTTAAGTGTCGTCAGCTTCTCCCCCTGAACTGCATAGTGATTTGGGGTGTGAGTTAGGACATGAGCAAGTAGCCTCTGCCGTAATTCAGGCAGAGAGAAAGCTATTTGATAAGGATGCTCAGGATAATCCTCTAAGACATCTTCGATTTTTGCAACCACAACTGGCAATGTTAAGTTGATTAGCTCGTAGGACATTCTGTACCTCTAACAATTGATTTTTTTACTGTAAACACAAATTATTTCTCAAAAGCTTCAATCAAAATGAAATAATCAAAGCGTGCAATTTGATTGAAGCCCTTGGCTTTTCATTGAAAGATTGTGAAGCTAACGCTGCTTGATCAGAGCAACAACGTCTCCTGTTTCCTCATCCAGATTTTCAACATGAGCATCTCTAGAAATTTTTGCCTCTTCCCGACTATTAAAGGGGCCAAGATGGTAGTTTTGCTGAGGAACAGAGGTAGATGCCGTTACCCACCAAGATAATGTTGTTTTCTCCAGTGAAAATGAATTCATTATAGATACCTGTAGTTTTTAAATCTGATTTAAGAAGACTGATTTTGAGACTCTGTTGTACAAGGAATACAAGAGGGAAATTTCTGCCTGTCTATCTTTTGATTCAAGGACTGGCATCTCTTGCCAGCAACTCCGACAGAACCAGTGGATAGATGCACCTCGAACGTGGCGGAGAAGTATGTCAGAGCAACAAGGACAATTTCGCATGTGTTTCAATTCTGTTCAATCAAATTCCGTCAAAGCTGCCATTGTTCTTCTGGTGTCTACCACTCTTAAACTGGTCTAAGAAAGTAGGCTCGTTGCAAAATCTATCAGCGGGGAGACTTCTAAGCAAAACGAAGCAGCAATGAGCGTACAAAACTTTACTAATTTAAATGTGCCACAACGATGATTAAGATGATGTATACACAAGCGTTTGAATTGTATGATTTGAGCCAAAACGTATTAAATCTCTACTGATAGTTAATAGTTAGGATTAAAACTGTGGTTCGAGTTGCAAAGAACTGAGAAGCTTCACTACAGGAACTGAAAGCTCAGTTGTATATGGAATCGATGTAACTGGTAGCGCAGCTACGTTCGAAGATGACTAAACCTGTTTGTGCAAACGTTTGAATTGTATGATTTAAATTGAAACGTATTAAATTACTAATAGTCAAGTAAGATTAATGCTGCCTGATTGAGGTAGTTGCGATGGTGGGAGGCGGAGCAAATGTGGACGAGAGCAGAGGACCAGGTAGAGAGTAAAAACAGGAGCTAGCAGAATCAAATATCATTAGGAGGATAACTTAAGCATTGATAAAACTCTAGACCGTAGCTGGTAGACTGTCATGAATACTCTAGAGCTTCTCCACAAGAACTCCACATTCTTGCCCTACTCTCGGTAGGAGTCACAACACAACCCAGTTTCATTCAGGCTTTTTTGGGGATTATTTAAAAAGTCTCCCTCACCGTGAGCCGCAGACGTGCTTTGATTGTTGACGACTACCGCACCAGCGAGTAGCCAATGCCCACAACAGACGACGTTATAGCAGTTAAATAAACTGATTCAGTTATGCGAGTTTTATTACTTTATCCTCTCTTTCCTAGGTCATTCTGGTCTTTTGATAAGGTTTTGGAGTTGATTGGGCGCAAAGTCTCTCTTCCTCCCCTAAGTTTAGTGACGGTTGCAGCTATCTTGCCTCAAACTTGGGAATTTCGCTTGGTAGACCGAAACGTTGACTATGAAAGTGAAGCAGACTGGTACTGGGCAGATCTGGTGATTGTCTCTGGCATGATCGTGCAAAAAGACGACATGGCGTTTCTAATTGAAGCGGCGAAGCGACGAGGCAAGAGAGTAGCGGTTGGGGGACCCTATGTCACTTCTGTACCTGAGGCTGCACAAGAGGCGGGGGCAGATTTTCTGGTGTTGGATGAAGGTGAAATCACCTTACCTCTCCTTGTAGAAGCCTTGGAGCGAGGAGAAACCTCCGGCATTTTTCGCGCCAACGGTGAAAAACCTGATGTCACTACTACGCCTGTGCCTCGATTTGACCTGCTGGATCTAAAAGCATACAGCGATATGTCGGTCCAGTTCTCGCGGGGGTGTCCATACCAATGCGAATTCTGCGACATCATTGTGCTGTACGGACGCAAGCCGCGCACTAAAACACCGACTCAACTGCTGGCGGAACTGCAAGCGCTCTACGACTTGGGCTGGCGACGTTCAGTTTTTGTTGTAGACGACAACTTCATCGGCAACAAGCGCAATGCCAAGCTGATGTTGCGAGAACTGGTACCCTGGATGGAGCAACACGGCTACCCGTTCAGTCTGACAACCGAAGCATCAGTTGATTTGGCACAAGATCAAGAATTGCTGGATCTGATGGTTGCAGCAAACTTCAACGCTGTCTTTTTGGGCATTGAAACACCAGATACCGATAGTTTGTCTCTAACCCAAAAATTCCAAAACACCCGCAACTCTCTGGTTGATTCGGTTCAAATCATTAATCGAGCCGGATTGCGGGTTATGGCAGGATTCATTATTGGGTTTGATGGTGAGAAGTCAGGCGCGGGCGATCGCATCATCGACTTTGTTGAAGCTACTGCCATTCCCCAAGCGCTCTTTGGGATGCTGCAAGCGCTACCCGGAACTGCCCTATGGCATCGGCTGGAACGAGAAGGGCGCTTACGTGCGGGACAAAGAGCGGTTAGCGGTAAGCAGATAACCCTAATGAATTTTGTGCCCAGCCGTCCTTTAGAGGAGATTGCACGAGAGTACATCAATTGCTTCTGGGAGTTGTACGAATCTGACCGCTATTTGGCACGAGTCTATCGCCACTATGTGACAATGAAGCCAAACCCCAATAAAGCGAAGCCTCAAATGTTGGAGTTTGTGGAAATCCGAGCGTTGCTGATCATATTCTGGAGGCAGGGCATGAAGCGCAGCACCCGCTGGCAATTCTGGCAGCAACTATTCTTGATTATGCGGCACAATCCAGGTGTGTTTGCGGACTACCTGACCAGTTGCGCTCATATTGAACACTTCCTAGAATATCGCCAGATTGTGCAGACAGAAGTTGAAACGGAGCTGGCTGACTACTTATCGCTTGAGTCGAGAAAAACTGAATTAGCAGCACAGCACTCGCTGTAATCAGACGGATCCGGTTCGGCTGCTCCGTCATGGCGTTCTATACCTGCATGCCGCCAGTGCTGTTGAGGTGCAAATGAGCAATAGCCTTTTACAAGGCGGACATAGTTGTGAAGATTGACTAACTCCTACAGCAGCGATATGTTGTCTTCAGGATCCTCTAGGGTTGTTCTAAATCCAGCAGGCGTCCACTGAATTGCTCCTTGGCGATCAGTTGAAAACAGTCTGGCATTCACTCGGTGGAGTTGATCGGTGGTGTTCGCCTTAACAGTGGAAGTAGCAATTATTACTTTCGGCTGTAATGTTATCACTAGGTTTGGCTCTAGATTTCCGCAAACAACATCAGGCCTTGGCAAACTTCTAGGAGCTAGTAGATCATGCTGTTCTTTAGCCTTGAGTGCTAAAAATAACCAGGTCTGGCTTTGAATCTGAAATTGCCACATTGGCATGCCATCGATCAAGCTAGCCGTCGTGGAACCTACTGACACCTTCTGATCAGCGCTTAAACGCTGGTATGTTCCTCCATTGGCTTGCACTGCACTCTGAATTGCCTTGAAGTCCTCACTCTCTTGTGTTGTTGAGGGGTAATAGAGGTTTTTCACTGGTATGTGTTCTAGGACTTCCAGCCATCCACTGCTGGTTTTAGACTCATCAGTATTGATCGCCCAATCAATGCGATTGATACCCTGCTGTCGCAGGAATGGTAACAGCGTGAATCGGGCAGTGCTGTCGTCTCCACTATTAACCAGTACGACTTGCCCTCTGTCTTGAATCACTAAAATTGGTTCCGGTGCTGCCAGCACAGTCACACGGAACAACGTTGATTGGGAGTGCCAAACTGGAACTAACACGAGACCAACCGCTACGACTCCAGACAACCACCAACGTTGCCGCCACCATGGCTGAAGCCATGTCAATCCCAGTAGCCCGTAGAGGGCAATCAACTGTAGAGTCGAGCTCGTACCGACGGTGATAGAACTGCCTGGTAGCTGACAGAAAAATTGCACCAGCGCCAGCAGCACATGAGTGGGGTAGTATAACAACCAAGCCGAAGCACTGCCTGCTAAGGGCCAGATTAACGCTGCTAAAGCGCTGATTATGCCACCGATACTAATGAGAGAGATTATGGGCGTGGTGAGAATATTGACGACAATGCTGTAAATCTGCACAGCACTGAAGGAGTGCAGTAGCAGTGGTAATGTCCAGATAGAGGCAGCAACGGAAACCGCGATCAAAGAAGCGATCGCGGGTGGCAACCAGTCTAAGCGTTTAACTAGCGACGGTACCGTCACCATCAATCCCAGCGTAGCCAGAAAACTCAGCTCAAACCCTATGTCCCAAATCCAAACTGGATTGCACAGCAGCAGCAGGGTGGCAACGAACAGTAGTGTTGCTAGCGGTTTGCGCCTGCGCTGCACTACCAAAGCAACTAACGCTCCAAACCCCATCACGGCTGCTCGTAAAACTGGAGGATGTAAACCTGTAATGCCAACATACAGAACTAGAATCGCAGTTCCTAGAATAAATTGAACTTTTTGAGAGCTACGTCGAGTCACGGCTAGCAGCAGTGCCAAAATTAAGGAGACTTTGAATCCAGAGGCGACGATTGCATGAGCTAATCCCACTTGGATAAACTGGTCTTGAATGTCGTAAGGCAAATCCACGACTCTATGCCCTAGCACTATGGCACTGACAAGCGGTCCTTCAGGAATGCCTAACCACCGAGTCTGGGAACGAATAATTCGCTGTCTGATAGCCCACCATCCCCAGCGGGTTGTCTCCGTTGGCAGGTTGACTTGGCGACCCTTAAGTCCCGCAAAGGCACCTTCTTGAGCTAGATATGCCTGAAAATCAAAAGCACCTGGGTTCGCTGCCGGTTTCGGTTTGTACAAAGAGCCGGTGACTGCGATCGCCTGACCTGAATGAATACCAGTTGCTTGAAGTAGGGGGACAGTCACATACAGCCGACCTATAACATCTGTAACGACATTTGCTGAGCCTTCACCTTTGACCTCATTAAGCTGAGTTGCCTCTAACCAGAATTGCACTTTCTGACTCCGAGTTAGGCGGGGTGTACTCTCAACCTTGCCTTGCACGGTGACTATCTGCTCTTTGTTACTGGTATTGGCAGCAATAAACTTGCTGATATCGTCTGCTGTCGGCTGTGGTGTTCGTGCCTGAAGGTATAAGGTTGCAAGCAAACCTACTGCTCCAGCTGCTAACCATATTGGCGGCTTGGGACTAGTTCGCCAGAAACTAGGCAGTAGTCGCGCTAAAAGTCTCTGTCGGAGAATTGCTGCCTCTATCCCTAAAGCCAGCACTGCATAACCTCCCCAAGGAACGATGGTAAATAGTAGTCCCAGCAGAAAGGCTAGACAGAGAACGACACTATCGGTCCGAGTCATCAAACTAGACTTATTACATAGATTGACTTTGTTATTGTTGACAGTTTGACGCTTAGAGTTAACACTGGTTTGGATCTTGCTCACGCAAAGGCGCAAAGACGCAAAGGCAATGAGTGAAGCTTTACGTTTTTGCCCTTCTGTGCGAGGGTTCTAGATTTTGCTAAGACTTGATTAATGGAAAACCGAGTTTTTCTCTTTGCTGTAGATACAGTTGGGCTACCTTGCGTGCCAGGTTGCGAATTCTGCCGATGTAGCGTGTCCGCTCTGTTACTGAAATGACCCCTCTGGCATCCAGCAGATTAAACGTGTGAGAACACTTCAGCACGTAGTCAAGGCTGGGTAGTACCAGTCCTCGTTTAGTCAATTGCTCTGCTTCTTGTTCATAAAGGCCAAACAGCGTTAGCAGTGAGTCTGGGTTTGAGGCTTCAAAGTTGTACGTACACTGCTCAATCTCCCCCTGAAGATGAACATCTCCGTAGCTGATACTGTCTGTCCAGTCGATCTTTGCCATTGCCTCTTTTCCCTGGAGGTACATGGCTAGTCGCTCTAAACCATAGGTGACTTCAATAGAGACAGGACGACAATCAATGCCGCCACACTGCTGAAAGTAGGTGAACTGGGTGATTTCCATGCCGTCCAGCCAGACTTCCCAGCCAACGCCCCAAGCCCCAATCGTTGGGTTTTCCCAATTGTCTTCTACAAAGCGAATGTCGTGGTTCTCAGGACGAATGCCCAACGCCCTGAGGGAGTCTACATAAGTCTCCTGAATATTGTCCGGTGAGGGTTTAATCAGGACTTGATACTGGTAATAGTGTTGGTAGCGATTAGGGTTCTCCCCATAGCGTCCGTCTGTCGGTCGGCGGCAGGGTTCTACATAGGCGACTGACCATGGTTCTGGCCCGATGGCTCTGAGAAATGTATGTGGATTCATTGTGCCCGCCCCCTTCTCAGTGTCATAGGGCTGGCCAATGAGGCAGCCGCGATCGGCCCAGAACTGATGTAAGACAAAAATTACAGACTGAAAGTTCACGGAAACTCTCCTTAACCAGCGCTATGCACAATACATTGTGGCTTAAAAGCACCACCCTGAACGGTTTTGGGCAGAGCGGAAAAAGTTTCTCGAAAGTAGTTGACAAAAGCCTTAAGCAGTTGATAGATTAAATAAGCGCCAGAAGGGAGGGC
>CAXUIV010000002.1:22750-33310 GCA_964250875.1 uncultured bacterium | reverse complement strand
TAATCTGCATCAGTCTTTGACGCCTCCACGCCAGAGACTGCATTTCTTGCTGAACTTGCCGATCTAAACGCAGACGCCGCAGCCGATTTTGCAGCCGTTGCAGCTGCCTTTGGGCTGTTTCCATCTGCTGGTTAACGGCTTCGTTCAAAACCACAATTCGCTGTTGGTGTTCAGTATAGAGTTCAGCCAGTTCTGGCACAACTCGTTCAGCCGCAGCTGTGGGGGTATGAACACACACATCAGCAACCAAATCAACCAGGGACTCATCTCGTTGATGACCTATGCCCGTAATTACTGGAATAGAGCAACCCGCTACCGCCCGTACAACCCGTTCATCATCGAAGCAAGCCAACTCCTCAACCGCCCCACCTCCCCGTGACAGGATCAGCACCTCAGCTCGACCATCCCACTTCACCCGCTCAATTGCCGCCACAATCGACGAAGGTGCTTGCTCACCCTGAACAATAGCAGGAGATAACAGCACATGTAGGCCGGGGTAACGTCGCTGGAGTGTTTTTTGAATATCACCCCAAGCAGCTGCCGAGGGCGATGTTACCACAGCGATCATTTGGGGATGCAGAGGCAGCGATCGCTTGTGTTCTGAATCGAATAGTCCCTCAGCCCCTAATTGGCTTCTCAATTGCCGGTAACGCAGAGCCTGCAAGCCCTCTCCGGCTGGTAACGCCTGCCAGACTGTCAGCCGGTACTGTCCTCGCTGAGGATAGAGCCGAATACTGCCTAAAACCAAGATCTGCTCTCCTGTAACCGGCTGCTGCACCAGTTTCTCCAGTTGACTGTTCCACACCACACAACTAATTACCGCCTTGCCCTCTGGGTCTTGGAGCATGAAAAATAGCCCACTGCGATGAGGATTAGCGCTAGAGACTTCCCCCATGACCCAGACCTGTCGCAGCTGGTCATCCTGCTCTAACAGCGACTGAATGTACGTCGTTAAGCTAGTTACAGAAAGCGCTTCTGGAATGGCATCAAGCATGTGGCGTGTTCCAATGTGGGTCTGAGGAGGTAAAAGGAAGCTTGCTTTGTAGTACAATTGTACTTAGTGCTGATAGCAAACTCAAACCAATTACAAGGTAGCTGATTGCTGTCTGCCCCAACGTGGAACGATTGTACTATTAACCGTTGCATTGTTCGTTGTTGAGGCAGATCCGAGTCGGCGAAAATCCAGATAGAATAGAGTATCTGACTCCTGTCCCAAGCACCTCTGCAAACCTCCCAACCTAAAGACCCAAATGGCTATTGAAACCAACGACGTTGCTGGTAAGCAAAAAGCTCTGAACCTGGTACTCTCCCAAATTGAGCGCAACTTTGGCAAAGGGGCGATTATGCGTCTGGGCGACGCTACCCGCATGCGGGTGGAAACAATTTCTAGTGGAGCGCTCACCCTAGATTTAGCTCTAGGCGGCGGCTTACCGAAGGGGCGGGTTATTGAGATCTATGGCCCAGAGAGTTCTGGTAAGACAACATTAGCACTGCATGCAGTGGCGGAAGTCCAAAGAGCTGGAGGCGTTGCTGCTTTTGTCGATGCTGAACACGCCCTTGATCCCACCTATTCCGCCGCCCTAGGTGTTGATATCCAAAATCTGTTAATCTCTCAACCTGATACTGGCGAAGCCGGTCTAGAAATTGTTGATCAACTTGTTCGCTCGGCTGCTGTGGATATCGTGGTAATTGACTCCGTAGCGGCATTGGTACCTCGCGCTGAGATTGAGGGCGAGATGGGAGATGCCCACGTTGGTCTTCAAGCTCGCTTGATGAGCCAAGCCTTACGTAAAATCACTGGCAACATCGGCAAGTCAGGCTGCACCGTTATTTTTCTCAACCAGCTGCGCCAAAAAATCGGCGTTACCTACGGCAGTCCAGAGACGACAACTGGCGGTAATGCTTTGAAGTTCTACGCTTCGGTGCGATTGGATATTCGCCGGATTCAAACTTTGAAAAAAGGCACAGAAGAATTCGGCAACCGCGTCAAAGTCAAAGTTGCTAAGAATAAAGTTGCTCCACCCTTCCGCGTTTGTGAATTCGATATCATTTTTGGCAAAGGAATCTCTACGCTAGGTTGTGTCGTTGATTTAGCAGAAGAGACTGGCATTATCACCCGCAAGGGAGCCTGGTACAGCTACAACGGAGACAATATCTCTCAAGGCCGAGATAATGCCATCAAGTACATGGAAGAAAATCCTGAATTCGCAGTTAATATTCAGCAGCAGGTACGTCAGAAACTGGAGATGGGAGCTGTTGTTTCTGCAAACTCTGTAGCACCAGCTGATGAAGATGAAGACGAAGAAATGGATTTAGACGCAGAGTAAACGATTAAAATTTGCTCAGCTGGGATCGTCGTGTCTTTGCTTGTCAAGAAAGCGGTCCAAAATTTCTGACTGCTTGTCTGCACTAAGTTTTGGCGCTGGCGTCCCACCTGAGTCCTTAAGGCTGTGTTCTCTTAAAAAGAGTGAAGTATCTTTTGGTTCAACGGTAACTACAGGTATCTCTTGATCAACAGGTACTGTAGGCAGTTCTATCTCAAATTCAGACCCAAAGTCAGACTCTTCTAGGGGCATCTCGATGAAAGTGTTTGGTGTACTGATCTCCGCTACTGAGTTTGAGAGCAAGTGCTTGCTGATTTCTGAGGGGACTGCTGCTATTGTGCGGAAACAATCAGTAAAGAAGAAGGAGAATACTAAACTGCCTAGGCGAACTTGATCTCCATCCTTAAGCAGTGTACGTTGCAAAACGGGTTCACCGTTGACAAATGAACCGTTAGTGCTGTCAAAATCTACTAGGTAAAAGCCTTGATCTTCAATGTACTGAATGGCTGCATGGCGACGGGACAGCCATTTGTCGCCAGATGGAATGGCGCAAGTGCGATCACGGCCAATTGTCCAAATCCGTTGCGGTTGGTTTAAGGTTTGCGTTTCACTTGCTCTTATATTTGTAATTATGTAGGCAAGATTATTCTGCACCACACCTTGCACGTACCGAGGTGCGGCACCCTTGACTGATGGCGAATCTAAGCTCTCTAACTTTAGAATCTCATCAAGCAGCCCGCGATGGTGTTCATAAAGCTTGAGAAATACTTGGTACAAGCCCAAGCGTTGTTTTAATTCCTTGTCTTCAGACGTAGCCATAGTGAGTGAGCGTATACTGCCAAGAATTGCCTGTCAGCGATATCCATTGTTAACCTTAGATTAATGTGATATCACAGTCGAATGGCAAGGCTGAGGTAAAGTTCTATTAACTCTTTGAGCAGTGTCTTGCTTCCAGCATCAAAAACTGGTCGCAGGTTCTTCAGCAAAACACGCACAGAATCGAGTCTCGCATTTGGCTACTCACTTGCGGGCCATACACAGGCCACACCTGTTCGGGCAGTGTGCTGCCGTGTTTGTACCGGAACTTCTAAATCCGCTTAGTAACCGCTGTAGGCGATTCATAGCGTTGAGTAGAGTACTTGATGAGATTAGCAAGTTCCTGTAGCTGACTAATTGCCTCAGCCCCCTCTAATTTCATCAGTTCGCGGTCATCCCGCATCTCAGTCCAAGTGATACCGTAATCAGACACCAAGAACCTGATCAGGTGGTTGTCCCCCAAGCTAACCATAAACGATGCACTGTTCATTTGACCGCCGCAGGTATAGCAAGACGCTGGGTATCCCCGCCGCTCTAGCACAATGGCTAAGGCTTGAAGATTCATCACCAGATCTTGGACGAATTGTCTGTGTTGCTCCGCTAATCTCAGAAACACGTTCTCCCTCCAAACACCACACTTAATTCTAGACTCTTTTTATATTTTCTTTATAATCTTTTGGGAAATTTACCAAACGGTATTACTTATAACAAGCATAACCGAACGACACTAACGGTAAAGCTACCGCTTTGCTCGTATGGCTTCAGCGCCAAGACGCAACTGCCAACCATTTATTTTGGTGCAATTCCACCATAACCAGTTTCCAGTCTAATGGCTACACAATGTCATCAGAACCACGTTGCCTCATTAAAACCAACCGTCGGCTTTACTATCTATGAGTTATAGACTCAAGCTGTAAAGGGTTGTTCCTTCCAAAATATAGAAATACAAGTCATGCAGAGACATCCGGGACACTAGACACTATTATGCCTAGCTGCCCCAATCATCTTGTGTATCTAAAACAGAGGGTTAAAGTCCAAGGTGAAAGGAAGCGTCCTTTGTCTCTTAGCCCCTTACAAAAATTTACATAGCTACACGAAATAAGTGACTCCGCCAGTTCTAATTGACTTGCCACCATCCGAAAGCTGGGCCAACAAACCGAATTGTCACCCAGGAAGCGACTAGGAGGCCAATACCAATCCAAGCACCACGAGTACTCCAGTCAACAAATTTCTGCCCTTGGTCTTTGGTTATGGGAAGCCAAGGAAAGATTCGAACTTCTTGACCGTATTTTTCTCCAAGTGCAGCTTTACGACGTTTTGCTTCGCCCATGATCCTAAATGTGAATTGCTACCTGTGATAATAGCGTGGACAAGGGGAAAGGTGAAGGGCATAGGGTGAAAGGCGAAAGGCGAAAGGGGAAGGGAAAAGGACAAGAATGGGTCCGGTTCGACTTCCCCCTGTTACCTCATTCCCTTCACCCTTTGCCCTATGCCCTATGCCCTTAGCCCTTCCCCTATCCCCTCATCCCTTCATCGCTCTGAGCGAACAAGTTAGGGTCTAAATAGTTGAGGCGTGCCAGAGGTCCTAAAGCCGTCAGCACTTGAGAACCATAACTGCGGTGAAGTACACGGCTATCAAGCAGGGCAATCAATCCTTGCCGATCCCGTATCGGTGCGATCGCCCGTTGTAATTCGCTCAAAGCAGCTGGCAACAGGTACAGACGAAACCAATCTTGCCGTAAACGTCTGTAGTAAGCTACGCGACCAGCTACTAAGGGATCTTCCAGCGAAGGCAGGGGTAAGGTGGCAATGACCAGCAGATGAGGGGCTGGTAACACACTTTGATGCCGTCGCCAGAATTCCCATCCGGTTACTAATATGCCGTTGTCGTCCAAACAGGTTTTCTCTACCTGTACACGAGACCCAAACTCAGCAGCCAAAATAGCACCGACTCGAAATTTGAGCGGCATGTCGCCTACCAACAGCACCGTTAGTTCTGGCACCGTTGCACTTAGGGTCAAAAGTGAGTGGACTTTCTGAATAAAAGCGTCTTGAAACTCCGGCGTATTAGGTAGAGGCAATCCATCTGGCAGATACAGTCGAATCATCTCGCTGTGGCGATCTGCCGAGAACTTCAAGCATGTTAAGTTACCTAAACCTACCCACTGTCTGTATATGGGGGCTTCTGCTTCTTGGTCCAGCGCACTGCCAATTAGGACGACTGGCTGTTTGGCCCAGATCGGCGACAGTGTTGAAGCTACCTCGACTGGGGCACAGTACAAAGAGAATAATCCCTGACGACGGGCAATGGTCGCCCAGGAAATTTGCTGATGCTGATCGCTTTGAAATCGCTGCCAGAACCTCATCCACGCATCCGGCAACTCTAGGAGACTGTTTCGGGCAGCGGTAGCTTTTTGGGGTCCGGGCGTCGTTTGTAGAGTTAAATTCTGTAAAGTTGAATAAAGACGGTGCAAGCTGTCCTGTTCTGACTGTTCCAGCAAGTAGCACTCGTAGGGATTGGCAGGATGTTGAAATGCTGACCGCGTTAGCTGCACTCGCACCTCTCGAATTGCCTCTGCCTGACCTGGACAGGCTAGCATGAGATCTTCCCAATCACGCGGTTGAATACTAACAGTCATCTGGGTACGTGTCCAGTCTTCCAGATCGTCCACGCCATCAATTAAGGTAGGTATGCCAGCGGGGAAATCTTCTCGTCCCTCTATCTGGGCTGTTAACCAGGCTTGAGGTGTAGTAAGTAGCAGGCCGTGGAAGCCAGTACTAGGCCAGCGGTCATCTGTGCGAATCGCTTTATTCGCCTGTAGCCACTGCTGTAGTCGAGGGATTTCTACATGTAGCAGACGTTGCTGCGTCTCCTCTGTAGCCACCAAGATTACCGATTCTGACCACATCAGTGCTGGTGCTAAATAGCTCAGGCGATACCGCCCCTGATAACCGCAGCCAGCCCCTACCTGAATCAAAGCACTCCGCCCCAGTCGCAAGGCTCTGGCAACCAGCCGTGCCATTGTCAAATGATGAGGCCAGGAGGGTTCACCCTGAGTTCGTAGAAAGTTGTGTAGTGAATAGTGAACTTCTGCCTCAATCACACAGTTTTAGTTCTAATAATGTCATTTTGACCACGCCCAGCTACTTGACTAGCTACTTAGTTCGACATCTCCGCCATCTCAATCACACGCCCTTCTAGATCCTTAACCAAAAAATTCAATGGCTTCTGGCGGCGAATCTTGTGCTTCAAACCGCGTAGTTCCACCCGCATCAGTACCAGTTCCAGGCAGTCACGGTCAAAACAAACATGACGCTGCTGATTTTTATTGCCTAAACTTGCTCCTGAGATTACGTGTAGCTGAATATTCTTCTTGAGCTGATACCAGAGACCATCAGTAGCGTTCAGCCCTTTGGTCCCGGTAATGCTAGGACTGGTACCTAAGTAGAGTGGGTCGACGCCAGCACCCAGCGTTTGCTCGTAGCTGTAGTAGTAGTGTAAAGGCACTTCAGCTACTGGCAAATCTAGCAGACCTTCATATAGCTGTCGCGCAATCTCTAAATCTGACACCATTATGGTGTGTACTTTTGGGGCGCTAGTAAGAAACATCCACATGGCAACCGCGTAGGCTGCCAGCAGCATCACCATAATGCCCTGTGTGGAAAGCAGACTATCAAGCGGCAGCTCAGGCAAAAAAGAGCCTAAGGTCAGAGGAAGCAGAGCCAATGTCACATTAACTGCTAAAATCATGGACTGATTAAGGGGAATGAATTAATTGTCCTTGAGCAGAGGTTTGAGAAGACCAACATATCTAACGTGTTTCTAGTCTATCAAGGTCGAATCTGACTTATCTAGTATAGCGATCGCCCACACAGCAGATATATTTGAAGTCAATCACTTAATTCTCTCCACCCAATCCTTGTAAGGAGGGTTGTGCAGATTCCTCAATTTTCAGAATGTCAGCACCCGCTGGTCAAGTCGCTGTCCCATCACAGTGATCAAGAACTGCTGAGTTTGTTCCAGCGTCATCCTGAAGCTGGAAAGTATTTCATAGCAATCTTCTGTCGCTACAGTCCGATTGTTTACACACTGATTGGGCATTCAGCGCGATCGCCAGTGCAAGCAGACTACCTCTGTGCCCTCACTTGGCGACATATCTACTATGAGCTTAGTGGTTTGGATTTGCGTGCCAGTGCCCCATCGGGGACGGAACTAACCCTGCAAAACTGGTTGATCAACATTACAGCTTTCTGTATTAACCAGACTGAATTGCCTCCAGTCGAGTCAATCCACTATTCCTTAAAGGCCACATCGCCACCGCTGTGGTGTTACGTCGGCCAAGCACTGGATCGACTACCGCCTGTACTACGGCTGATGGTATTGATGGCTCAAACCTTTCACTGGAGCGAAACTAGGATTGCGGCTTATCTTCAAGCCGAGGGAGAAGTTATTCCGCCTAGTGAAGTAAAAAGTTGCTTGCAGGAGGGATATCGATTGCTAGAAGCCTCCTTGCCAGATGATATTCGCACCATATATTTGACCGAGATCAGCCAATCAGCTTAAAAAAGTTTTGAGTTTTGAGTTTTGAGTTATGAACTTTAAATCGTTGGCAGCTCGTGAACACCTAAAACAAAAGATGAAAATCTTTTCTCTCCCCATCACCTCTTCACCCCATCACTCCATCTATTTTTTACCCTTTGCCCTACTCCTGTCAGTTGCAGTCAGCCAACCCAACGCTCGTGCTGCCGACCTTACCCAACAGCTAAATCTACCCCCAGACAGTAGCGTATTCCAAGAAGACAGAAATGAGGCAGATCGGCTAATCCGTCTAGGTAGGCAACAGGAACAGCAGGGAAGCTTAGAAAAAGCAGTCAGTTCCTGGTCCCAAGCACTAGAAGTTTATTCCCGGCTGGACGATGTCAAGGCGCAAGAAACCACTTACGATCTCTTGGGGATGGCATATGTTCAACTTGGCCGTTTTAGGGAGGCAGAAGATGCTCTGCGAAGACGACTAGGTGCTGCTCGCGACGGTCAAGACTTTCAGGGCCAAATTTTTGCTCTGAATAATTTAGGTACGATACTCCTGCAACGAGGTGCAGTTCCTGCTGCTGGAACAACATTTGACGAAGCGCTCCAAATTTCCCGCAGTATCAATGACCTTGCTGGTCAAGGGCTGTCTTTGAACAATCAGGGTCTTGTAGCTGCTGAGTCAGGGAATTACAACCAAGCAATCAAACGGTATGAGGCTGCCTTAATTTTTCGGCGTCAGGCTGGTGACCCCTTGGGAGAGGCCAATACGCTGAATAATTTGGGCGATTCCTACTTAGCCAACCATGATTATCCGGATACGATCGCCGTTTATGGAGCAGCACTGCGGCTGGCTACTCAAAGCCGCGATCGCCCTAACCAACTCCGGGCAATTGATGGGTTAGTCGTAGCTCATAGCGGTGTTGGACGCTATGACCGCGCCTTTGATTTACTACAGCAGCGGTTAGACCTTGCCCAAGCGTTACAAAGTCCCCAGCAAAAGCTGCTTTCATTCCGGTCGATTGCTCAGCTATACCAACAAATAGGTAACAATCCATCTGCACGAAATTACTACCAGCAGGCAATTATAATAGCTCGTAGTCTTGGCGATACCAGACAAGAAGCATTGCTAATTGATCAGCTAAGTAGAGTCCCACAAAACAGAGCAGGTAAGTAAAGAACCGTTTCAAACTAATTCAAAAAGACAGCACCTGTTTTTTGAATATTCATGGTTGTTTTATCAGTACCCAAGTCGGTTGTCTCTTTGAAGGTGACTTCCAGCGTTCCCGGCTGAACAGATGCCTTGGTGGTGACCATTAGCAGTCCACTATCCGCTCGTTTAAAGGTGACTGTTACTGGTGTTTTCAGTTCTTGCAGCAGCACGTTTGACTTACCTGAAAGCGTTCGTGGCTCTGTTTCGCCAATGACCTCGTAGCTAATGTTTGCACCAGTCGTATTGGTGAGCCTAACGTTTACCATGCTGTTGATTGGGGTAATTGTCGAGCTAGGCGCTCCTTGCGCCTCTGGTGGCGGTGGTTGGAGTACAGGTCCAGGCGAGGGGAGAGAGCCGTTATAAGGTGGTTCGCTGAAAATGCTGGGGCGAATGCTCTGAGACAACAGCGGCTGTGCTTCTGTCCGGGGGGTGGCGATCGCTGGTAAACAGGTCAGCAAGATTCCAAACACCCCAAACAACCCAATCTCAGCCTTTATCGTCTGATGGTGTTTATGCATTGTTACCTCTCTAGCGTGTAAGAAGATGACTGTTACGTTGTATCAGATATACCTTGCTATTGTGGCATTGCTCTATGCTTAACAACTATCAAAAAGGGAAGAGAGAAGATGCCGTAAGCTCTCCTTTCTTCCCCTCTAATGTCCTATAACTTACTGAGTGTTGCTCACAACGCTACTGTCTCAGTTTTGCTGTCCCGGCGTTACAGGACTTGTAGATGGTGCTCTTGGTGCTGTTCCCATTGGTTCCTTGGGTTGAGTCGAACTGCTCGGATCGCGGTTCGACGTACCTGGCGATGGTGCTTCAGCCGGTGGGTTTTGTGGAGTTGTCTGTGTTCCTGGCTTAGATGGCTGCATTGAGCTACTTGGGTCCCGGTTCGACGTACCTGGCGATGGCGCTTCAGCCGGTGGATTCGAATTCTGTAAGGAATTCGGGTTTCCCATCTGAGAATTACCAGATGGCATTGACGGTGTCATGCTGCCACCACTTCCAGATTCTGGCATTGATTGCATTGGCGGCATGCCGGGTTGGCTCATTGAGCCAGAGTCAGGTTGCTTATACGGCGGCTCATCAAAGATGCTGGGGTGGGGATTCTGAGGTGACTGAGCAGAAATAGTAGAGCGATTGTAGGGCGGCTCCTTGAGAACAGTAGGATTGGGGTTTGTCATTGGGTGCTTAGCTTTGATCATCCGTGGCTTTGCCATGGCTGGTAGACCAACGAGTAAAGTCCCACAGATAGCTCCAATCAACACAGCCTGCGCCTGTACTTTCCGGTAGTGCTTATCCATCGTTATCTCCTTATCGAACAATTAAACCTTATTCAACCGAAAACACTCATGCCCTCTAATGGGCTTAAGCTGTACTATCTACAACCCTGCCTTGTCTTAGCCCACCTAAACCCTAACTAAGATCGCAAAGCACAGCAGTGCGTTGGTTGAAAGCACAAGCCAATAGTAGAACTCTAGCAAGCAACTATAGTTCTGGCTTCTGACTGTAGAGGTAAAAGAAATATGCAGTTGTGAGCAGTATCTTCGTTTTTAGCAAAAACGCTGGAAGACCCACGCTGTCGCAATGAGCCTTCGCGCTTAACGCCTAAGCTTATACACGAACCAAATGAGGCGTTGCTTAAGTAGAGGATGAATCAATCTTTACAACTTTGCGCC
>CAXUIV010000002.1:0-22650 GCA_964250875.1 uncultured bacterium | reverse complement strand
GCTAATGCGACTTTTCATACCGTCATTCTGCAACGCCTCAAATCAAAATCTCTCAAACATCTGCACTCAAGCGCAGCACTTGAGCTGTGACTGCAATGCTCTCTTCATAGAGTGCATCCCGACCCCAACGCTGCAACTGCTGACTCAGCAATGTTTCTGCCTTCTGCTCTGAGGGTGCGGTGACTTGCTCAAACCGGCAAGACTGGGCACCACCCTTTGCTTCCATCCGCATACAGCCACTTGTTTCAGAACATAGAACTGTACAACAGTCTGCCGATGCGTTGGTTGAGTTCAGACGCAGGGCAACTAAGTCTCCCGCAACGTCACCTATATTAGCTGTAGGAATTTCCGCCAACTCCGCTTCTACTTGGCGCTGCTCTTGAGTGACGAAGTAAATCCGCCTGATGCCGTAGTCTCCCCCTTCTTGTTTGAAGTGAGTGGGACGCCACTGCAAGCGACTAGCTAACCAGCCCAAGAACATGAGTGCTTGAGCTGGACTGCCTTTCTCGTGATCAATAGTAACCTGATCAATTTCTTTGATCGATGCACGACGTTCTGGCGGGTCAAAAGCTTCGGCAGTCAATTCTTGCCAAGCAGCTAGGCGAAGCCAGTTGAGGTCAGCAACTGGTGTACCCGCTTCTATCAGCTCCTGCACGCTCAGCAGATCTTTGTCTGGTTCAGTAAAGCCGCTAGAGTCAACAACGACAGAGTTACACACTGCCGACAGCCGCTTGAATAGGGCATTGTTAGCATCGGGGGTTGCTTTCCACCACAGAAACTTTGGCAGACCGCCAATTAAAAGTGCTGGCAGCATTCCAACAACCCGTTCCAAGGCGCTAACAGTTCCCTTCAAAGTGATGTACTCGCAGCAAACAAGTGTGGTTGAAGATTGCTTTTGGACCGGGCAATAGGCTGATACTTGAGCTGTCACGCCTTCATCCTCCCCAGCTACTGGGCAGAGGGCAACAATGCGGCAGGGGTTGCGACTGGCGATCGCATCTGCTACGGTTGGGCTTTTCGTATCCGAGGCGTAGGTCACACTACCAGGAAAATTGCCACCAGCAGCATTGCCTTGACTTTTGGCAAGTTCCTCGTGCAGACGTGTCAGCATTTCCGGAGTGACCTTCCCAGTCCGTTCTAGTCCATAGGCTTTCTGCGCTTCCCGCAATGCCGCTGCTGTTCGGGGACCAGCAATTCCATCAATTGGACCGCTGTAGAATCCTAGAGCAGTCAGCAGCTCTTGAGTTTCTTCAGGTTCATAGACAACCAAGCTAAACGTCATTGCCCGCGTAGCAGAAGGAGGCTCGCCGTTAGCACCAGGAATGTTGTAGCTTTGCCAAATTTTACCCAGTTCAGCGTCAATTTCATTGAGCGAAACATCCTTGGGAGCTTGAAGGGAAACAATTGGAGGAGATTGGACCGTCATAGTAGTTTTGAGTTCTGAGTTTTGAGTTTTGAGTTAAGATTTTGAACTTTGAGTTCCGAGTCATGAATGATTTAGAGAACACTAGGTTAAAATTTTCTCCCAACTCCAATTTCAAAAACTGTTCTCTCTAATTCAAAACTCAAAACTCAAAATTCAAAACTCCCTAAAGTCTGCGCCAGCGGCGACCATCCTGCTCAATGAGGAGTTCCGCTTCAGCTGGTTCCCATGTACCAGCTTCATACTGAGGAATCGTTGCTGGATCTACCGGAGAGTCCCAAACGCTTAGCGCTGGGGTTACAACCTGCCAAGCTGCTTCAACTTCATCCGCCCGCGTGAACAATGTTTGGTCGCCCAACATACATTCGAGCAGTAAGCGGTCATAAGCATCGGAATTCGCAACTCCAAATGCTGAACCATAACTAAAGTCCATGTCAACTGAACGGGTGCGTAGATCTAGTCCCGGCATCTTGACTTCGAACCGCAACGAAATACCCTCATTCGGCTGAATCCGCATTGTCAGGATATTGCTGTTCACCTGTTGAGATGCGGATTGAAAGATTAGGTAAGGAACTTGGCGGAAGTGGATTGAGATCTCCGACACTTTTTTCGGCAGTCGCTTGCCAGTGCGGAGGTAAAACGGTACACCCTGCCAGCGCCAGTTGTCAACTAGAAACTTCATCGCCACATAAGTAGGCGTGGTCGAGTTTGGATCAACTCCTGGTTCTTGCCGATAGCCAGACACTTGTTTACCCTTCATCCAGCCAGCGCTATACTGACCGCGCACGGCTGAGCGCTCCAAATTTTGGATATCGGCTAAATGGGTGGCCTGGATAACCTTCACTTTTTCCGTCCGAATACTGTCCGCAGTCAGTGAGTTCGGTGGTTCCATGGCTGTGAGGCAGAAAAGCTGCATCAGGTGATTTTGCAGCATATCCCGCAGGGCACCAGAGGATTCGTAGTATCCAGCCCGGTCTTCGACCCCCACCGTTTCTGCCACAGTGATTTGGACGTGGTCAACAAACTGGCGATTCCATAGGGGTTCAAAAATGGCGTTAGCAAAGCGAAAGACGAGCAGGTTCTGTACAGTTTCTTTACCCAGGTAGTGGTCAATGCGGTAAACCTGGTCTTCTTTGCACACCTGCTGCACCACTCGGTTGAGGACTCGGGCTGAACCTAGGTCCCGACCGAAGGGTTTTTCAATGACCAGTCGGGTTTTGGTTGAGTCTTCCAGCATGCCAGCCGCACCTAGCTGCTGAATTGCTTCCGGAAAAAACTTGGGAGAAACGGAGAGGTAGAACAGCCGGTTTCCTCGTGTTCCCCGCTTTCCATCTAACTCCTCCAACAGTTTCTTCAGCTTCTGGTAACTTTCCGGATTGTCGATGTCACCAGAGCAGTAAAACAGACCTTGGGAAAAGTCTTGCCAAAGGTCTTCTGGGCCGATACCGTCGGAAAACTGCTCAATGCCCTCCCGCATGTGTTCGCGGAAAAAGTCATCACTCCAGTCGCGGCGGGCAAAGCCGACAATTGTGGTCTCCGGCGAAATCCGTCTTTCCCGCCTCAATTTGTAAAGTGCTGGAACTAGCTTACGCTGGGTGAGGTCTCCTGAAGCACCATATATAACTAGAATCTGGGGATCGGGTGTACGTTGTTGTTGCAGCCCTAGGCGCAGAGGATTTTCTAGCAGCGCGACCATATGAGTTAGAAATTTTGAGTTTTGAGTTTTGAGTTAGAAATTTCAAGTTTTAAGTTTTGAGTTTTGAGTGTTTTTTTGAGTTGAAAGAGTCAAAGGTGTTAGGAGATGAAACTCTAAATTAAAGAAACCTAACGGTTCGACAATCATGTTCCACTCATTAAACTTCTTCACTCTTTGTAACTCAAAACTCAGAACTCAAAACTCAAAACTATTCTTAGACTGGCGTTAGCTGTTTAACCTTCTGTTCTAGAGAGTCCATCAGTGATTTGAATGGTTTTACAAACTTGTCAATTCCTTCGACAAGTAGCTCATCCATCACTTCGTCTATATTGATGTCGATGTCTGGATCTCTAAGACTCTCCATCAGATTATGAGCTTCTTGAAGTCCAGTCTCGATGCGATTTTGCACATCACAGTGGTCAGCACAAGCCTCAATCGTGTTCGGTGGCAGGGTATTGACTGTGTCTGGGCCTACCAGCTCATCAACGTACATTACATCACTGTATTGAGGATCCTTGGTGCTGGTGCTGGCCCATAGCAGTCGCTGCACTTTGGCACCCTTGGCTGATAGGGCTTTCCAGCGATCGCTTTGGATGATCTCTTTGTACTTCTGGTAGGCAATTTTTGCGTTAGCGATCGCGATTTTGCCTTTAACTGCTGTGAGCTTTGCCTCTTTCTCAATCAGATCAACGCCCTTGAGTTTTTCATCAATCCGCTTGTCGATGTTGCTGTCAATCCGGCTGAGGAAGAAACTCGCCACCGACGCAATGTTGCTGATGTCCTTGCCTTCGGCTGCTCTTTTTTCCAATCCTCGAATGTAGGCCCAGGCAGTTTCAATGTAGCTGTCAACAGAAAACAGCAGAGTGACGTTGACATTGATTCCAGATGCAATCACCTGTTCCACCGCAGGCAAACCCGCTTTCGTGCCAGGGATTTTAATCATCACATTCTCCCGACCCAGCTCGTCGTAGTAGCGGTGGGCTTCTTTGACTGTGGCTTCAGTATCATCGGCAATTGTCGGCGGTACCTCAATGCTGACGTAACCATCTAGCCCATTTGAAGATTCGTAGACAGGCCGCAAGATATCGCAGGCGTTACGAATGTCTTCGAACACGAGTGATTCGTAGATTTTGTAGGTCGGCAGTTTGGCACGAATTCCGGCCTCAATGTCGGCATCGTAAATTTTGTTGCCGTTGATTGCCTTCTCAAAAATGGCTGGGTTAGAGGTAATTCCGCAGATCCCTTTGTTCTCAACTAGATCTTTGAGTTCGCCAGACTGGACTAGATCGCGGGTCAAGTTATCCATCCAGATACTTTGACCGTAGTTTTTGATTTCTAGTAAATGGTTAGTTGCCATATTTATCCTTTAGCTCCTGTAATCTGTATCTGAACTTACGAATTTCAGCCTCAGGTCGGACGGTCAATCAGATCTGCTTGTTGGCGAGACCAACGTGCCTAAAATCACGTTCTTCACTGAGGTACACGTGAACGCTTCATAAGTTCTTCGTTTTGCTGCTCTTCCATCCGTTTTTGAACGAAAGACTCCACTAGGGCTACATCATCTTTGCTGCCAATAACCAAAGGCGTGCGCTGATGAAGTTTTTCTGGCACCACATCCAAGATATCCTGTGTTCCCGTACTTGCTCTTCCGCCTGCTTGCTCAATTAAAAACGCTAGGGGAGCACACTCATAGAGTAAGCGCAATTTGCCTTCTGGTTTTTTAACTGTTCCAGGATATAGAAATACACCGCCCTGGACCAGAATGCGGTGGAAGTCTCCAACCATTGCCCCACTGTATCGAGCGGTGTAACCTTCATGACTATGGACGTAGCGGATGTAGTCTCGGTACGCTTCTTCCCACTGCCAAAAGTTACCCTCATTAACACTGTAGACCGGACCGCGATCAGGGATTTGGATGCTCTCGTTTGAAAGAATAAACTCTCCTAGGCTAGGGTCAAGCGTGAAGGAGTGAACTCCCTGGCCAATGGAATACACCAACATAGTGCTGGCTCCATACAGAATGTATCCTGCCGCAATTTGTCTACGGCCATCAGAGAGTAGGTCAAGATCGGAACCGTCGGCGATCGCTCCTTTCTGTTGCCGAATAGAGAAAATAGAACCTAAGCTGAGGTTGGTGTCGATGTTGGAAGATCCATCAATCGGGTCGTACAACAGGGTATAGCGACCAATGGGGCAGTTTTCTGGAATGTAGTAGGGGTCTTCCATTTCTTCTGAAGCCAAACGACAGACAAGGCCGCTTTGCTTGAAAACGGAGATAAAGACGTCATTGGCATAGATGTCCATTTTTTTAACGGATTCTCCCTGCACATTCACGTCCCCAGTAAATCCAAGGACTCCTTCCATCAATCCGGCACGGCTGAGACGACGGGCAATGATCTTTCCAGCTAAAGCGATGCGATTCATCAAGGCACTAAGATCTTGTGCCTCTGCCGAAAAGCTCTGAAGCTGCTGTAGAACGTGACGAGCTAAAGTTGTACAATCCCGATCCAGGGCAGTCTCCGCCAGCTCGCTGACATTTGCCTCTATGGACTGTTGCGCGTCAACCATTGTCTTCGCCCTCCTACCAAGTGGATTTTGGTTTGGAACTTGCTACTTGTAACCTAGCTTCGCAACCGCACGGTGTTGCCCAGTTCTGTCTTCTATCTTAAAGAGGTAATTCAAAACTGAAATCTGACTTTAGACAAACTACAGAACTCGACCTAATACTAAACCGTAGGCAAATGTGTGAGCTGTATCGAATGCTATGGTTTTCACAACGGCTAATCCCAGTACCGTCCTAGAAGGACGGCACTAGCAGCAATTGCTGACACAAGTTTTAGTCAATCGAAATTGACTGAGGCCCACTGCTTTTACCGTTGTGTCCCTGAGTAGTGGAAGTGTAGGTAGTAGTAGAACCAGTTTGTTGGTCAAGCCAGCTTTTAACTGGCTCATCCGAGAGGTTAAGCCGCAGTACACCTGAGAAAAAACCGCTTAAGAACGAGACTGGGTGCTGGGTAATCTGTCTGAAAATTGGTGTCAGTTCATCTAGGAACATACATCTCCTTACTGGCTGTTTAATGACTCCCTCTGGGATTCTAGCGCGTCCTCAGGAGACGGGCTTTTGCTCAGGCTGTAAGCACTTGTCTGAGTCACAGCCAGCAGGACCAGCCTCTGGCATGTCTCTAGAGTCATATCGACTCAAGGCAGTATGAAAGTCATAAATCCGGCGTCGCTTTTCCACAGACCTCATTAATTGCTCATACTGCTCTTTGGTCACTGGCTCAAATGGCAAACGGGGAAACGTCTGGTGATCGTCGAACCTAGCAAGTAGTGCTGCTGAGATGTACCCCTCATCATTTTTGATGCTTTCATAAATGCGCTTTCCCAAGGGTTCAATCTCGGCTTCGCGCAACTCAATGGTGGCCGAAGTGTTATGTGATACGTAATATCTCTGTACCTGTAGACAGAAATCCATTTGAGCTAAAGCTGAAAACTTGCTGATGTCGATCTCATCAGCTCCAGGTACGTTGGCCCAAGGTACAGCGACGGGAATTTCTACTAGCCACTCTGTACAGCGTTCGTCAAACGGGTCATCTAACAGGTGCCCACTTTCATCTTTGTCTGATTGAGATGGAATGATGCTGTAGCCGTAGTCAAGGCAGGCCAGTGCCACAGGATCATTTTTACGAAATGTGATGCGTCTGATGAAGCGTTGCGACTTTGGTGGATGCCAACCTGATGAAGCACCAGTGAGGAGGCTCTTCGTCCCTGATGGCTGTACAGTGGTACAGCGATTAGGGCGCTTGATCCCGTGGCGATCACAGTAGTCCCAAACGGCCTGATGGACAAATTCTTTCCAGCGAGTCAAATATTCCTGCTCTTGACGCTTAAACTCTAGTCCTCTTGGAGTTTCGGGGCGTCCTTCTGTCCACCACCGTAGCCAATCTACGCCAAAGGCAGTAGCGAAAAAATCAAACAGTCCTGTGAAAGAGACACCCACAATTGGATCTAACTCTCGTGACTTTTGGTATCTTTCTTCAACAAATCGATGTTTCAACAGTGCTGCTACAGATATTGCCCCAGCAGTAAAAGCGTCCTCTTGTTCTTTATAGTTGTTTGGATCAATTTGATTGAGATGAATCTCAGCCAGATTGCAGTGGAAGTTAGAGCCGATAATCTCCAGTTTTGTTACCCTAGAGGCTTTTTATCCTCTAGCTCTACAGGTTTCTAATTCCCTATAGCTCCGCGTACATTTTCTACATAAAGCTCATGTAGTCGGGCACTCTTGGAGAGATTATATTCTGCGATACCACAGTTTCACTCTCTACGCTGTACGGTGTTAAAGGTTTTTTAATTCCTCTAATTACCACGGAATTAGCAAATGTTTCTTAACAAAATCCAGCTACGGATTTTACAACCACAACGAGTAAAGAAACACTGTATTTCAGCCTTCCCCGTATTTGCCCGATGTTTAACGTGAGGCAAATTTACTCACCACACGGATTGAGTCCGAATCGACCCAACCGATGCTCTAGTTCTTCTGAGTCAATACTGGGATAGCGTTCTTGTAGCCACTTGTCGGTAGTACCCGTCTCGTAGGCTTTGAGAAAATTGATTTTCATCTCGGCTGTTGGCAGCAGATCGCCGTTGGCACGGGCTACTGCCTCTCCAGCCCACATGATGGCTCCCTCACCAGAATAAAACTGCTTCCGTACTGCCTCAATACATTCCTGCTCAGTCGGCTTGCGGTGAAAGACTCTCGTGTGGTTTGCCATCCTTAGGGAGTCCCGTGCCGGATCGATTCGCCAGTGACCGTCTTCATCCTGCTGCCACAGATTATCTTTAGCGTTTGCCCCTAGCTCGTCATCAGCAGCAAATTGCCTCATTCCCGCACTTCTACGGATGTTTCCAGCAACAATTGTAACAGCAGCTTCATCGATCAACAAACAGCACTCTACTGAAGTCAACTGTCGCCCCACAGCACGGTTGAGAATAGATGCACAACGCTCGTAGAGTTCTGGCAACTTAACAGGATTGGCGACACCTCCAAAGCCTCTCAATGTCTCTCCGGCGGCACGAATATCACTTAGGTCAATGGACACCTGAACTTCACCGGAAAACCGCTCATCACAAGAGAGTTCGAGCAGAGTTTGGTAAGACTTCACCCAGCCTTGGCGACTGTCACCTACGTAAATAGTGGCTCTGTTAGACTGAATCTGAATCTCTGTCTCTTCACGCCGTTGATAGGCCGGAGTCGTACCAATCTCACCCACCATCGTTACGAGCAGACGATTACGCAAGGGCGGCAGTTGATTGATGTATCTTGGTTCCAGGATCGCACCCGTACCACAACCCATCATCGCTAGATCCATCATCAAGCCAAAAGCACGCCAGTCTAATACATTGGTGCTGGTGCAGTTATAAGCGCCGGAAAAATTTTCAGGTGTCTCAATCCACTGGGTTCCACCGACCCATAGCCAGCGACCACTCGGAAGAGACTTTAACTGACGCTGCATCCGGTCTATCAAAGCAGCTTCTTCAGGTATCAGCTTGCCCAACTGGACAAAACCACGAATGGTGCGATCGCACACCTCAGTCCATGTCTCCCGTCCAGATTCAGTGCGGCGGCTGTACGTCCTAAAAAACACAGGATTAGCAGCAGGGGCCGTTGCGGGAAATTGGTCAATCTGGCGTACTCGTTCAACTTCTCTAACCATAAATCAGACTTTCGGTTTGGGATGAATTAAGACTATAAGCGATACATGATGTTATGGCTAGTAACCGTTGATAGTGGTGGAGATTGAAAAATCTCAAAGATCTGCGCTAGCATTAGCGGTCTTCTCTGTACTCAATCCTCAGTGCTTTTTATGACGTCTCTTGCTCCCTGGCGATCGCCCCTCGCTCATGCCCTCGAACAAAATCGCCACCTTGCTTACTCCCGTTACCTACAGTTGGCAACCGTTCGAGCAGATGGTCGTCCAGCGAATCGTACTGTTGTTTTTCGGAATTTTTTAGAAAACGCTAACCAGATGCAGATGGTGGTTGATGCCCGGACCCAGAAACCTGAGCAGATCGATCACCAACCCTGGGGAGAAGCCTGCTGGTACTTCCCCGATTCCCGCGAACAGTTTCGCTTGACTGGTCTATTGACTTTAGTAGGAGCAAATCATCCTGATCCATTTCTAAAGCAAGCCCGCCAAACCTGCTGGCAGCAGCTTTCTAATTCAGCGCGTTTACAGTTTGCTTGGCCCCATCCTGGCGAACCGAAAGCGGACGCAACTGCCTTTGATCCACTGCCACCAGATGCATCCAATCCCCTACCACACTTCTGCCTGCTGTTACTAGAACCCGTGCAGGTAGACCGCCTAGAGTTGCGAGGTGAACCCCAAAACCGCACTCTCTACTGCCGCGACGAGGCACAGAATTGGTCTATCCAAGAGATTAATCCCTAGCCACCTTAAATCCCTGCACCGTCCAAAAACTGCTGAATCACTTTGTCTCTGAGCTGACAAGAGGCAACACGAGCGGAGTTGGCTAGCGCAGCTTCTGCTGTAGGTGGTTGTGCCAAAACCACATTGGGCGATTGCTGATGTTGCTGTAGCGTTTGCAGCTGTTGTTCAAGTGATTCAATCCGGTCAACCAAAGCGCGAATGACCTCGGCTTCTGAATCGGGCAAACTTCCATGTTCCAGAGGGTTAACTCGTACCGCAGAGCGGTAAATAATCCGACCCGGTATACCTACCACTGTGCAGTCGGAAGGAACATGCCGCAAGACTACGGATCCAGCACCAATTCGTACATTGTTGCCTATCTCGATGTTGCCTAGTACCTTAGCTCCAGCTCCGACGACTACATTCTCTCCCACGGTAGGATGGCGCTTGCCGCTTTCCTTACCAGTACCGCCGAGGGTGACACCTTGATAGATCAAAGTGTAGTCTCCCACTATAGCGGTTTCACCAATCACAACTCCCATTCCGTGATCGATAAAAACACCCCGCCCGATGGCAGCACCGGGATGAATTTCGATTCCCGTTAAGAAGCGAGCAATGTGGGAGATGAAGCGAGGAATGAAAGGAACGTCAAAGCTATGGAGCCAGTGAGCCAGTCGATGGAACAAGAGCGCCTGTAAACCGGGATAGCAGAATAAGACTTCTAGCCAGTTGCGAGCAGCTGGGTCACGCTCAAAGATGATACGAAAGTCAGCAAGCAATATAGGTATCACGGGATGGTACCCACTCTGGGCGAAATAGGCCAATGTTTATTCTAGCGTTCCAATCGTTACATTAATGGTGCCCACTGCCGCAGGAATTAGAGTAGTGATCCTCTATTACATGAGGGGCAACCCGCCGGATTGCCCCTGCACTCCGTACAAGCTACTGTCGCACGGAAATGCTGTAGTTGAGCTGTTGCCCAGGATTAGGAGTACCTACCCAAATACGGTATCTGCCGGATTTCCAGTTTGAGTCGTTGAGCGCTACACTGTTCGTTTTGCCGCTATCGTAGCTGCAACGAACGGTTTGGTCATCCGGACCTTGAACAACCAAACTGGCATCGGGTCCTTTGCTGTTAACCTGTATCTCCAAGTGGGAGAAGTCTTTCTGCAAAACTAGGATGTGGTCGGGAGTGGGATCTGCAAAGCCAACACAAGGGGTGTTGTCGCGATCGCGGTTAGCAATAGCAGATAACGAGTAAGAACCACCCGCATTACCTGCCGCAGTTCCAGCTGAGGGTGTAAAACCAGGGGAGACATTTATTTCGCCAAAGTGGGCTTTCTGTGCTAATGCAGGTGTACCGCTAAGGGCAGCAAGCATTGCTAGCATACTAATCTTAAATCCGACTGGGAGGCGAATTAACATCACGGTAGCCCTCCAACAAAAGGGGACATTTATCTTCTGTACTTACCCTATCCCAGTCGGCCTTGGAATCGTGTTCTCTTTGTGCCACAGCTTTGGGTGCCACAGGAGGGATATGGGGAGATGGGGTGATGGGGAGAGTTGTCTACTGCGTCATTCTTCAACTCAAAACTCAAAACTCAAAACTTACTCCCCATGCCCTCCAAACTGAAAAAACACCCCACTCTTTGGTACTTCTGTATTGTTGCCGTAACTGCTAAGGGTGAGCGATTGTAAGTTGCGGAAAAACGGATTTCCTACTAGTTCTATCAGCTTGAGGATTGGCAACTGGCGCTCTAAAATTTCTTGGCTTACAGTCCAGTCGAGATACACGTAGCCTTGATTAGGCTGGGGTGTAGCTTTGAGACCAGCTTGAAATTTGGAATCGTTGGCTAAAGACCCGATTTGGGATGATTGAAGCGCTGCGTCCATTGCCTCAACCGAAGTTGTAAAGATTTCATAGTTCCCCACTGTGGTGTGGACTCCCTGAACCCTGGCTTTAAGCGCAATTGATGAGCGGTCTTGAGCGGAATCGGCGGTGCTAGCGGTAGTGGTTGTTAGCTGTGTCCAAGCGGCAATTTTCTGCTCTCTTAATGAGAGGGAACTGATGCTAAGTCCTTGGGAAGAGGCGATCGCGTCAAGACGAGAGATAGCTGCTGTGGCAGCATCCGATTTTTCCGCTACAAAAATCCAATCGGATGCTAGGTCACCATGAGGTAACAATCCCAAAGCGTATTCCCCTCGCGCCCAGCTAAAGATATCTTCTGGTAGATCGATTCCCCAGCGGTCCTCAAGTGGTGCCAAAGGTTGATTAACCAGTTGCGATATGGTGTTGGATCTGTCACCTAGTAGTCCAGTTGAAACTTGGCTCCAAATTTGGGACAAGTCTGTTTTGTCAAGGCGGTTTATGTCCGAGCCTGTGAGCGCAAAACCCGTCGCCGCCGGTATGTACTTCAATGCGCCAACGGGCTGAGAACTGATGAGGGCTGCGGGAGAATCTTTAGCGGCAGTTCCTAGCAAACTTGTTTCAGCTAGTAATCCTTGAGGCTGCAACTGTAGAGCAATGACCTGACTCTCCGTCTGGGTTGTCGGCGCTAGCCCACGCCAAGCACTAAGGACTGGCAGATTTAGGAAAGTTAGACCAATTCGCTGGGGAGGTAACAGGGTAAGGGCTTGCTGGTATTGCTCGGAGCTGGCTAAGCTGAGGCTGGAAGCCTGGACGTTGTTAATGGCATCCCGCAGCACCTTAGGATTGTTGGCAAACAATACAAAGTCATTTCCTACCACAGCACCTGCAAGCGAAGGGGGTGATGTTGGTGGCTTGCGCGTAGGTGAGACGTTTGCGACTACCCGCTGATTGCTATAGATTAGCTTGACGCCTTTGTATTGCTCAAACACTAAATCTGTATCAGCGATCGCTCGTTTAGAGAACAAAAGCTGGAGGAATTCGCGGCTTTTGGCAGCGTCTTTGGTAGCGAGCGCCACGAGGTAGCCAGTTTGTTTGCCGTTATCGCCATTGCGATCCACATCAGGACTAGTGACAGCCAGAGTAATTTCATCACCCAGCCAAGGTTGAATGTCCTGCTGGTAGTCTAAGCCAGTCTCAGCCAGCAAGCTGGTTTTTAACTTTTGAAGTTCTGTACGCAATCGCCGCCGTGCTTCTGGACGTCTAGCCACTGCACTAGAATCTAAGCGATCAGGATTCACCAGCAGTGATGCCATAACTGCTGCCTGTCTGGGTACGAACATGACTGCTGCTGGAGTCTGAGTTCCACCTGGCGACAGGGTAAGCGAACTCCGGGACAGCGAGTTACAGCCACTAATACCAGTCAACAGCAGCATGACTACACCAGCTGCCAGGAAATAGAAGAAAGAGCCTCGCTTCATAATTAAAGACCGCAATAGCAGGCAACAAAGATGCTACAACTTAGTTTAGTACCGCTGCACCCAAATCTACGGCAGGCAAGAGGTAGAAGCCAGAATTTGTGGGATTCAAAAAAACACCTCTGTAGGGGCGCACATGTATACGCCCCCTAATCATAATCATGGCTGAACTCATTTTTTACCCATATCCTGTTCCCTAACCCCCTTTTCAAGTGATGTCAGCTTCTCCCAGTCAACCTATTCTTCAGATCGCCCCCCAAGAATTTGCTCTTCATCTAGCAGCAGGCCATTTAGACGCTGCTCAGTTAGTGGACGTGCGTGAACCTGAAGAAGTGGAGATCGCTTTCATCCCAGGCTTTGAAAACTTACCTTTAAGTCAATACGCTGACTGGGCCGATCAAGTAACGACTCGCTTTGATCCTCATGCTGAGACAATTGTCATGTGTCACCATGGTATCCGCTCCGCTCAGATGTGTCAGTGGTTGCTGGCCCAGGGATTTACCGATGTCAAAAATTTAGCTGGAGGAATTGATGCCTATTCCATCCATGTTGACCCTACGATTCCTCAGTACTAAGCTAGATTCGTCTGCTTTTGCTATGCTTAGTACATGAGGGTTTGCGGCATAGGCAGAAGATGCAAACTGTTGGCCATTTTACTCTGCCACTTGCTGTGATTTAGTTTTCTTCCACCTGAAAGTAGATGGGACTGCCGTAAAACTCGGTAGCTATGGCTACCGGCTAGCAGGAAAGTCGAAAGTACAATACGGTATCTACATCTCACTCATTTTTTGTATTCTCTTAAAAACGGTCAGAGTAACCATTTCAGCTCAGAGTTCAGCGCTCATACTTCTACACCCAGCAATGGTTTCAGTAGTGCAATTCGCTCCCCACTTGTTTCAGCTAACACATCTTCGTAACAACTTTTAACTAGAATTATTAGCTTTCAGGAGTCGTGTCCATTTTTTGCTCCAAACATAATTAAATTCTCCCTCGGTTTGAATCGGCTATGCAAGTCCAGCTTACTGATCGGCAACAGCAAATCCTTTGGGCAACGGTACGTCACTATATTGCTACGGCAGAGCCAGTGGGGTCTCGGGCTTTGGTGGAGGAGTACAAACTGCGTGTCAGCCCCGCCACAATTCGCAGTGCGATGGGTGTGCTGGAAAAAGCTGGGCTACTCTACCAACCTCATACCTCTGCTGGACGGGTACCCTCGGACTCCGGCTACCGGATTTATGTTGACCAGCTCACGCCCTCCCATGTCTTGACGCGACAGGTAGAACATCTGCTTCATGATCGGCTTAAGTGGGATGATCGGAGCTTAGAAGCCCTACTACATGGAGCAGCGCAGATTCTTGCTACCCTTAGTGGCTGTATAAGTTTGATCACAATGCCTCAAACGAGTAGAGCTAAATTACGACATTTGCAGTTGGTGCAGGTTGATCCAGGGCAAGTGATGTTGATTGTAGTAACGGATACTTATGAAACACAATCGTCACTAATGGAGTTGCCTACTTCAGCCGAAGAAACTCTGCCTGAGCCAGAAGTGGTTGAACGGAAGTTGCAGATTCTCTCTAATTTTTTGAACAGTCAGCTGCGAGGGCGATCGCTCTCAGAACTAGCTGCGCTCGATTGGAGTCAACTAGACTGGGAATTCCAGCGCTATGGCAACTTCTTAAAAAACTTCTTGTCTGACTTAAACCGTCGCTCTCAACCGCCAGCTGCCACGCAAATTATGATTCGTGGTGTAGCAGAGGTATTGCGCCAGCCGGAGTTTTCTGAGTCACACCAAGTACAAACGATTATCCATCTGTTAGAAGAAGAGCAGGACCAGCTGTGGCCTTTGATTTTTGAACAGCCAGAGACGGAAGAAGGCGCGAAGCGACGCGTCACAGTACGGATTGGTTCAGAGAATCCGTTAGAGCCTATACGTACATGCACTTTGATCTCTTCCACCTACCAGCGAGGTTCTGTATCGGTTGGTAGTGTGGGTGTTCTAGGGCCAACTAGGATGGACTACGAAACCGCGATCACTGTGGTGGAAGCCGCTGCGGAGTACTTGTCCACAGCTCTAAGCTGTCTCAATCCCCGGTCAGACAATTTTGGGCTTTAGATTGAAGAGTAGTCAGGATTTAAGTAAGACGGTTTCAGTACTCAAATGACTAGAAAAGTTGCCTTAGCATTACTGTGGGTGGGGTTTGCTGCTTATGCCTTCCTTTTTGCCCCTCCCGATCAGCCCGACACATTTGAGTTAATTAAAAATCTCTCGACTGGTCAGTGGGAAGGGATCAATCCTTTGATTGTGTCGCTATTCAACATTATGGGGGTTTGGCCACTGATTTATTGGTGCCTACTATTCATTGATGGCAGGACGCAAAAAATACTGGCTTGGCCATTTGCGATCGCTTCGATGGGAGTGGGCGCTTTTGCGCTTTTGCCCTACTTAGTTTTACGTGAACCTGGTCGTGATTTTACTGGCAACAAGAATGTTTTTCTCAAGCTGTTAGACTCGCGTATCACAGGCGTAGTCCTGACCATAGGCGCAGTTGTCTTAGTTGTTTATGGCATCCGAGGTGGAAACTGGGGAGACTTTGTTCACCAGTGGCAAACTGATCGGTTTATTCATGTCATGAGCTTGGATTTTTGCCTACTTTGCCTTTTGTTTCCAACGCTGCTTGGAGATGACATGGCGCGTCGAGACATGAAATCCAAATCGTTTTGGCTGGTAGCGTTAATACCTCTGTTCGGACCTCTTATCTACCTGTGCTTTCGCCCACCTCTGCTGGTAGCTGGTCTAGATCCCGTCCAGTCTACAGTAGTCAGCTCTTAACTAATGCATTTTGTAAGCCATTGGTAGTTGCCACCAAGGAAGATGAGGATTTTCATGATGTTCCTCGTGGTAGCCAAAGTGGTAACAGGTGATGAATGACCAGAGAGTTGGTCTTGGACTAGTATGGGCACGATGACGGTTTCTATACCCGCTCTCTGGTTCTCTATGAGGTAGAAATGTGCCGAAGTAGAACAGCTGCACTGAACTCAAAATTGGCGGTATGACCCAAAACAAAGTTAAGTTGTCACTAGGTATGTGTAACTCATATTGAGCTAGATTAAAAAGCAACATCAGCCCGATTATTTGAGTCCAGCTCCAATATCCTCTCATAAAGTGAAAGTACCAGGCAAAAGGGTTTATAAGTTTGCCGTCATGAAAATCGGGATCGAGAACACTGGCTGGATTGTTATGGTGCAACCAGTGCTTCTTTAATAGCTTCTTGTAAGATAAAAAGCCATAAAGAAACAGCGCTAGTGAACCGATAAAATTATTAATCTTTTGGTTTTGGGGAAATGCTACTCCATGCATAGCATCATGAGCCGTGATGAACAGACCCGTGTAGAGAAAAGTTTGCCAAAGAACAACAGGAGGTAACACCCAAATCGGCAGCTTAGACAAGTCGATGGAGAGCAATAGGGCAAGGCTACTCATCCATACGACTATAATGGTAACGACGATCAATGTTGGCCTGAGTGTATCTTTGCTGTTCACTTCTGGAGCGATTTTTGTCTTTGGTAAGGGCATCTGGCTTAACTGGACCACACGTTCACTCCACGTAGAATTTTGACTAGAAACCCTCAAGAGACACAGGGTAAGTACTGGCAATAGTTGCCTCGTCAGGCTGACGCATGTGCATTCGCCTTTACGGGCTTTACAGGCATTCCATTAGGGTCGGTTGCTTTGGATTGAGCAACAAATTTTGTATTAAGATATATTAATACATTATAAGCAATGTAAAACTAACACAGTCAGGGTGACGACGATCAGCAAAATGCTGAAAACTCCTGCAATTGCTCTGCTCTAGAATCGACTGGTGGTCTGGCTTGCCACCAGTCGCGCAGCCGTTTTGAGTCTTCACCGAGCGATGTAGGAGATTAGGTGCAGCACGTCGCGCAGCACGCTGTATCCTGCCAAGTCCCACAGCAAGTAGGCAGTAAACCCAATCATCGCTAAACGTCCGTTCCAAAGTTCAGCTTGGGGATTGAATCCAAAAAGAAAAGCGTTTCGGTCTTTGCCGTTGTAAGCGGTGGCAACAGGTGGTAGTCCAGTGTTGGGCGTGTTGGGAGATTGCATTGTTTACATTCCTTAACGATACGCTTCTCATGTTAAACATCCTCTAGACCCTTGCTATCTGCCTTTGGTGTCAAAGCTCAACTGAATTTAGAGACCGGTGTTTCGGCTTTTAGATAGATTCATTACACATCAACACAATTGAGGGCTGATTCTTTGGATAAAGGAATTTTTTCCTATGCCCCATGCCCCACCCCAACAAGTAACTGTTTATTTCCACCGACCTACCTAATACTTCAATCGTTATTAAAAATCTGACAAAAGTCAGAAGGTTTCTAATTTTTTGTCTAACAAACTAAAAATTAACCAGCAACACAAAATCTTCAGTGTCGATCTTATGGCTCCTACAGTTCTAATTACAGGTGCCTCCCAAGGCATTGGTAAAGAAACAGCTCTCTTATTTGCCCATCAAGGGTACGACCTTGTGCTTGCGGCTAGACAGGCTGACCGTATAGAAGCCGTAGCTCAAGAGGTGCGATCGCTGGGTCGTACTGCACTAGCCGTCCCCACAGATATCAAGGACCCCGAACAGGTGAACACACTCGTTCACAAGGCACTCGAACAGTATGGCTCTATTGATGTCCTTGTCAATAATGCGGGTATCTATGTGTCAGGACCAGTTGAGCAGTTTTCTCTCAGCGATTGGCATCACGTCGTAGATACCAATTTCTGGGGTTACGTACACACAATCCAGGCACTACTGCCTCAGTTCTTGGAGCGTGGCAGTGGAACCATTGTTAATGTGGGTTCCATTGGCGGTAAAGTACCCACTCCTTACATTACGCCCTACTGCGCTAGCAAGTTTGCTATCACCGGAATGACAGAGGCGATGCATGCGGAGTTACAGCCCAAAGGCATTCATGTTTGTGGAATTTATCCGAGTTTGATCAAGAGCGACTTCCTAGAACGGGCAGTTTTTCGAGGTCAAGACGAGCAAGATACTCAAGCCCGTCGTGACCAGATGCATAAGGTTCTAAGTACTCCTTTTATAGAAAAGCCTGAAGATGTAGCAAAGGCGATTTGGGACGCGGTTAAACATCAGCGGGCCGAAGTGCTTGTAGGTTCGGCAAATGTGGCGAAGGCAGCTTACGGGTTATTCCCTAGCTTGATGCAGTGGATCACTAGACAAACTTTGGGAAAAGCGATTGGAGGTGATCGCACTTCATAATCCCCTTAATTATTCTGGAAAGCCGAACATCATAATTTCGCTGTTTCTTTACTGCTACTTCATTGAAAGTTCACCGCTTCGTTCGAGCGCTTTGCCATCATAAGAATCAATCAAGGTGAACATTGATGGTGCGGCGAAATGAAGCGGTTGAAATTTCCAATCCTACCAACTTTAATACTTTTCACAGTAACTGGACTGATAGCATTTTACATTCCTCTTCCCAATCCACAAACCGATTTGTCCGTTAGCTCTAAGATTTTTCGTTAGTAAGCTTGCCCTACTTCGGTATGCTTCAGATGTATCCAAAGTTGGGCGAAGAGTAAGAGATGGCCAGCATTGTTAAACAGCCCTGCGACGAAGGAGTCATTCGGTCTGCACCGTGTGTGACTCCCTGTGCCAAAAACGTTAGGCCGTGGGTGCTGGCGGCGACGATCCTCGGATCAAGCATGGCCCTAATCGATGGTACTGTCGTTAACGTCGCTTTGCCAGTGCTGCAAGCAGTGCTGAAAGCAACAGTAGCCGATGTCCAATGGATTGTTGAGTCATATGCACTGTTTCTTGCCGCTCTGATCTTGGTAGGTGGAGCATTGGGCGATCGCTTTGGACGACGACGCATCTTTGCCTACGGTGTTGTCCTGTTCGCAACAGCCTCAGTTGGATGTGGTCTGGCGGCAAACGTGAATCAGCTGATCATTGCTAGGGCTGTCCAGGGAATAGGTGGGGCGTTGCTGGTTCCAGGTAGTTTGGCCCTCATCAGCGCCTCGTTCAACGACCAGCAGCGTGGGCAAGCAATTGGCACCTGGTCAGGCTTCACGGCAATCACCTCCGCCATGGGACCAGTCCTGGGTGGCTGGTTGGTGGAGCATACCTCTTGGCGCTGGGTATTTTTTCTCAACGTCCCACTGGCTGTAGTCGTACTTGGCATCGTGTTCTGGCGAGTACCAGAGAGCCGTAACGAAGCCGCTCGCAAACTAGACTGGTTGGGATCGCTGCTTGTCACGCTGGGTTTAGGATCAGTTGTGTACGGACTGATTCAATCAACGAACTTGGGCTTGGGTCATCCCGTCGTGCTGAGCGCTCTGGCAATTGGTATCGTCGTGCTAGCCGCCTTCGTTCTGGTTGAGGCTCGTAGTCAGTCGCCAATGATGCCGCTGACGCTGTTCCGTTCACGGACCTTTAGTGGAGCAAACCTACTAACGCTGCTGCTGTACTCGGCTTTGAGCGGGGTGTTTTTCTTTTTTCCGTTCAACTTGATTCAGGTGCAGGGCTACTCTCCTACGGCTGCCGGTGCTGCCTTGTTACCTTTTATTCTAATTATGTTCCTGCTCTCGCGCTGGTCTGGGGGGTTGATTGGTCGTTATGGCGCGAAGCTGCCACTGACAGTTGGGCCGGTGATCGCTGCTGTCGGGTTTGGCCTATTTGCCGTGCCAGGAGTTGGCGGCAGTTATTGGACGACGTTTTTTCCCGCAGTGGTGGTGCTGGGTTTAGGAATGGCAATCAGCGTCGCGCCGCTGACAACGGCAGTGATGGGAGCGGTAAAAACGAGTCAGGCTGGCGTTGCCTCAGGCATTAACAATGCTGTTTCTCGGACGGCTGGGCTGCTCTCAATTGCAGTGCAGAGCATTTTTGTTTTGAGTGTGTTTAATCGCGGACTCGATCGGCGTCTAGCAGTGTTAAATGTACCTCCCGAAGTTCAACACTTTCTTAACTCACAGCGTACCAAGCTAGCCGGGGCAGAAGTGCCTTCAGGTGTCAGCGACAGTTTAAGGGCGGCGTTGAAACGAGCGATCGCCGATTCTTTCATAGATGGTTTTCGCTCTGTCATGCTTCTTGCCGTCGCGCTAGCACTAGGAAGCGCCCTGATTGCAGCACTGATGCTTAAAGGTAAACGGATCAGACGATGAGGGGTATGGAGCATGGGGCATGGGGCATGGGGAAATCCTTAGCCAACACGTTGTTGCTCCTTCTGAAGGTAGAAATCAGGCATCTGTGCCATTGGTCACACAATCGCCTCTAATGGTTTTAGTAAGCTTCAGCAACGGCTTGGGATACTACCTCGGTAAAAACGCAATGACTACGGGACTCTTTGCCAAAAAATCTATAGATGACCTGTCGCAGGAAGCTGATGACACCAGTGAAGGAGGGCTGAAGCGGACGCTGGGACCTGTGGGTTTAACCGCGCTTGGAATCGGCTCGATCATCGGTGCTGGAATTTTCGTGTTGACAGGACAGGCAGCAGCTCAATATGCAGGACCAGCGCTAGCGCTGTCCTTTGTGCTGTCGGGAATTGGTTGCGCCTTTGCAGGGCTTTGCTATGCTGAATTTGCAGCCATGATCCCAATTGCAGGTAGTGCGTACACGTATGCTTATGGGACACTCGGCGAGCTTGTAGCTTGGACGATTGGCTGGGACTTAATTTTAGAATACCTGTTTGGCGCTTCAACTGTTGCCGTAGGCTGGTCAGGCTACGTTGTCAGCTTCTTCAAAGATCTCGGCATAACGATCCCAGCAGCACTCTCCAGTGCGCCTTTAAGCGCTGCCAAAGGAATGCATTTTAGTGGCGCAATCATTAATCTGCCAGCTGTGATCATTGTGGCAGTCCTGACCACGCTGTTAATTTTTGGTATGAGTGAATCAGCTAAGCTCAACACATCAATTGTGATTGTTAAGCTGATCGTGATTTCTCTGTTTATTGTGTTTGGCTTGTCCCACATCAATACCCAAAATTGGGTGCCCTTTATACCGCCAAACCATGGGGGATTTGGACATTACGGCTGGAGTGGGATTGTGCGGGGTGCCGGGGTCATATTTTTTGCCTACATTGGTTTTGATGCGGTTTCTACAGCCGCTCAAGAAACAAAAAATCCGCAAAAGAATATGCCAATTGGCATTCTTGTTTCACTAGCAGTTTCCACTGTGCTTTATATCGCAGTCACTCTAGTTCTTACAGGTATTGTGCATTACGATAAGCTAAATGTTGCTAACCCAATTTCTGTGGGTGTTAACGCCGCCGGTGAAGGACTACGCTGGCTGCGACCACTTATCAACCTAGGAGCGATCGCCGGTCTTAGCTCAGTCATTTTAGTATCGCTGCTTGGACAGCCCCGAATCTTCTACACAATGGCAAAAGATGGATTGTTACCGCCTGCTTTTGCGGCAATTCATCCCAAGTACAGAACGCCCCATGTCACAACGATTATTACTGGCGTTTTTTGCGCAATTTTTGCTGGCTTGTTTCCAATTGATTTGTTAGGCGAATTAGTCTCAATTGGCACTCTGCTTGCCTTTACTATTGTCTGTATCGGTGTGCTGGTTCTGCGCCGTGCCCGACCAAATTTGCCTCGACCATTTAAAACACCATGGCTCCCTTGGGTGCCAATTTTAGGCGCTACGATCTCTGTAGTGCAGATTCTAGCTCTTCCTCCTGCCACCTGGCTACGGCTGATTGTCTGGATGGCAATTGGCTACGTGATTTATTTCACCTACAGCCGTAAACATAGCCAAGTCCAGCTTAAAGAAGCACAGGCAAAGGAGTAAATTTTTTGCCCTATGCCCCATGCCCTTTGACCCCTTCGCGCTTCGTCTGTCCCCTTATATAGTACTTGTGTACTATGTAAGTAGGAGTTAATATCAGCTCTGAAAAAGGTAAAGGAGAGTCATTCCAGCCATGAGTATTGAAGAACTACGAAAGAACGATATGATGGTGCATCTGCTTGATTCTTTGGATGCAGGTAAGGATATCGGCCACTACGGCAGGCTGGTGTTTGCGATGGTAGCGCGTCATTTTTTAAGTGAGGAGGAATTAATCAGCCATCTCCAGAAAGACCGCGACTTTAATGAAGCAGAGGCAAGTAAGCTGTACAAGCAGGTGCAGGGCAGGGACTATAATCCACCTAAGCGGGAAAGGGTGCTGGAATGGCAAAAGGAGCAAGAGTTTCCTATTTGCCCTCATCCAGATGATCCCGATGCTTGCAACGTCTACAAGGACTTGCAATTCCCAGACCATGTCTACGACAACATATCTCATTACTACGAACAGAAAGCCGACAGCTAGCGCTATTGTGAGCGGGCGGTGCATCTAGTGTGGGCTCCACAGCTATGGATGACCTGCCCGTCCTGCAAGCCACTGCTAGCTGCTAAAAATCGGCTGGATTGTGCGATCAACCTTTTCAGCTAATTCGTCAGAGATCGTTAGCTTTGCCGGTTTGCAGCGCTTCACCACAACGGCGATCTCTTGAGCTCCTTCCTGTTGCAGGTCCTCCATGTACCCACTTAAGGCTGTCTTAGCCTCTTTAGCACCGAGAAACGGTCCAAAGTAGTAGGTGCAGCGGGGACTCTGGGTTACGATCTCAACCCACCAAGCCCAGCCAAAGCTGTGGAGCAAGTTAATCAAGGCTTCTTTGAGGTCATTCCAGAATTTGTTCATGTTGTTTACCTATTGATCAAAGTGGAAGATGCTACGTAGGC
>CAXUIV010000001.1:16080-47406 GCA_964250875.1 uncultured bacterium | reverse complement strand
GTTAAATTCAGTGAAATTATAATTGAAAGTTTTGCAGTCAATGAACCGCTCGCAGGGGCGAATTACCCTCATCGCTGGAAAGCTAAAGGATTTGAGAATTTGTGGTTAGAGTCTCTCGATCCAAAACCAATTGGAAAGTGTTGGCGAATTCAACTCAAGCAGGATGTTCTGCAAAAGGGGTCTGAACCTTGCTATCTTAATTTGCGCTTGCAACTCTTAGAAGTTGCAACACACCCAGATCATGAAATTGAGTGGGCTTGGCTATCCGGAAAATATCTTCAGATTCCAAAGTGCAATTATGCTGCGATCTTTTCCAGTACTGCTGGTGAGTGGCTGACCCTAATCGTAAAAAAGCTAGATGCTGTTTCAGCTACAACAGCTACAAGTTCCCTAAGCAATAAAAATAAGATCCACTTTAGCAATTCATTTAATAAGACCAAGCCAGCAGAAGCAGCGATGATAGCAAACGAAAAGCGCACCAATGAGGAACGGGTGGAAGAAGGAATTCAAGCCACTACGACGGCAGTTGTGTGCCTCAGGCAGAAACATAGCAACTGGAATGAGCTGGGAACCAAACAGAGAATTGCGCTAATCCAAGAAGAAGTAAAAACGACTAGGGGAATCGGAATTAGCCAACAAACACTCTATCGAGATTGGATTAAGCCACTTTGGTGGAAAAACTGACGATCAAGCGCAGCTCCACAATCTCGCTACCAGGAGTAGCGCTGACTCTAGCCTCTGCTCCAGCGCTACTACCACCTAAGACCGCATCTGTACTTCCAGGTCCTGTATCTGTACTCATAGTTTCAGCAAGTTGAGCAGAATTGGGCCATCTTGATAGCCTCAGCCACCCTGTTAGGGCTTAGCTTGCTAGGCCGAGGCGAAATCAAGATATTGTCTTCAATCATCCAACCCAGCTCAAAATTTCCTAAAACCCTCAGCAACCTCTCGATCCGGCAGTCGTTGTACTGACTACCAATAATATAGGTGTACTCAGAAATGTTTACAGTCTCAGCTACTAGCGCAACTGGACCATACGTCTTAAAAATGAAATCAAGGAGGTTGTCCAGTTTTTCTCTATTTCTAGAGAAACAGGATTGGGTGACAACCTCACATACATCGCCTACAGGCATAAAGGTAAAAGTATCTGAACTCACCACAGTCTCCAACCTCCACTTCTCTCACCAGTATCTTCACTACTCTCTCTATCTTCGGCTATATGTGAACGAGCTTGATCAACCTGCTTCTCTACTTGGTCCAGCAAACTCTCCGCTCCATCGTAGTCTCCTCTGCTATGCCTCCAGGAAGCACTTTGAAGAGTATTTTGCATATTAGGTACATCCAAATCACGGAATTTTGAATATTCCTTTTCCTCATTTTCAGCTTCTTCTTCCCTACGTCTAGTCATTTTACTGTCTCCTTATTACTTCTATCGTTTTCTAGTCTTCTAGTCCACAGTCACGGTTTACATCTTTTTTGAGGAGTGCGTCCATGTCAGCGATCGCGCTTCTCAAAACAGCCATAGCGTTAAAAGCTTCATCCCAAACATTCCTGCTATCGGAAATTGAGCTGGCGCTAGAAAGACTATCTTTATCCCAATTGCTTAAGCACCCTTGCAACATCTGTACAAGACTCGCAAGCTCGTGCTTTGTGAATGAAGTTGCAGAGTCTCTCTTTCTTATATTTACTCTTGCGCCATCAATCATTAACTCAATTCCGTATTCTTGACTTTGGCCCACGCCCATCAAATCTTTCATTTTCACATCTACTCCTATTTCCTATTGTTTAGGTCCAGATAACACAAAGAACTGGGACTAGCAAAGAACTGGGACTAGCAAAGAACTGGGACTAGCACTTGACAAGGATCTTGGTACTACTGACATCGAACCTTGCTTGCAGCTAGCCAGCCTTGGGGCGATTGAATCCACCCGTCCGCCTCTTCCAGTTTGTTTACAACTGTGCCAGACGGTAAGGGCTTACCGTTTAGTGGGTGATTAATGCCTGGTCCTAATCTCACGTTCAGTAGGGGAGCTACAACGACACAACGGTCAAATTGGCTAGTAGCGGTGATCGCTGTCTGATTAAAGCTGCTAGCAATTCGTTGTCTTTGACCTGGTGGAAACACCACGGCCAATGCTACACAGCAAAATGCTGCTCCCATTGCGGCAACTTGGAAGCGAGAGTTTGAACCGGGTGAAGATAGTTGAAAGGGCAGTTGAAAGCTCCATCCATTCGGTTCTACTGTAGATGAGTTCGTAGATGAGTTCTCGAATTTACTCATCTCGCTAATCACCTGGTTAACTTCATTAGGCGAAAAACGAAACCACTCATTCTTTCCACTGCCGTTTGATTTGAATTGCTGATGTAAGCTACTCTCGACTGAAGCCATATCATCAACCTGGATGACTTTCGTGTAGTTCAGGTGATACGGCGACTGGCTAGAATTCAATTGCTCGATTCGGCGATCAGGATTACGGGTAAGGCCAATTTTGTAAAGACCGTCTGAGTTTCTGGCCTCAATCAAATATACGTAACCCGATACGTTATCGTCGCGGTGAATGTAACGTCTAGACATTGCCTTAATTCCTCACAATTTCTATCAGTTATTTAAAAACTGCTTTCGACTGGATGAACCGTTTTTTACATCCAGAGCAGCGGTATCTATCATCACTCTGTAGGGTTAGCTCGTTGCAGCTACAGTGAGGGCAGTGGGGTAATAGTACAGAATGGTCAGAGGACTGCATAGGCGGAAATGGTGGCACACCCTTACCACTGCCATCGCTTACAGGGTGGAGATTTTCACTATCGTCTGCCAAAACCGTGTCATTCATGCCACCTGATTTTGGCAGCTTTGCCAATCTAGATAACCTACGTGTTTCTTCAATTTTGCTTGTATCGAAAGAAATGTAATCTAGGTTAGGTAGGAAATAAAGTTTAGGTGAGCGGGAATCAACGACTAACGCCACCCGTAATAATCGAGCATCGTCAGTAATCAATTGATTCTTGTCTTCTACATACTGTTCTATAGCGTCCAGATTACGGGTGAGTTTAGCCAAGTTAGACTCACTATTTCTCGCTTTCCCGTAAACCTGCAAATACTTCCTGATTTTGGGAATGTCGATGACTATCTCCGTGAACAGTGAGCGGTCATCATTGGTAAATCCCGGAATTTGCTTTGTCATTACTGACTGTCCAGACGCAATGTAGCCGACTCCGGTGTGGTGTGCTTGTTTCAGCGTCTGCTTTAGGTTTTTTGCTGCCTCTAGCGGTTCATCAGCAGAATCCAAAGTATTGTCTAATTCATCCCATACCCAAAGCTGAAAAAAGTTCTCGGCATACCTGATGTTTTGCTTTCGGTATTTCCAGTCGTGTATTGCATCATCGAATGATTTAATAGCAGCCGTAGTATCTCCATATTTTAGGAATTGCTGCAAAGGGTAATCAGCATCCTTTTGAGAAGACAAAACATCGGGACACGAAACCGCAACTAAAGTGTTTGGGATTTTCGCACCTTTGCCGGTATTCCCTCGCGTACCCCCTGCTTTCAAAATTTCTGAAACCATGACAGCAGTTGTGGGGGTCTTCCCTGAGCCAGGGTCGGCTATTAGTCGGTAACGAATTGGGTGGGCCGTGACATAGTTAATAAACTCGTCAGCACTACCGATCATCAACTTCACGTCATGATCTTTCAGCGCTGGTTCTGTCCTGTAACTGAGAACAATACAGTCACTAATTTCAAGCTTTTTGATACCAATGATCCGATGAAGACGCAGGCTCGTAGCGATTCGCGCTGATTGCCTACTTAGAACCTCTACAAGCGATTGTGGAGCAATTGAACGACTGTAGCCGTAACCAACGTCTACGACGCCATCAGACTTGACGTGAATACCTTTCACAGCCAATGAAATACCTAAATCTCTAAACACCTCTCTTGCTATAGCATTCGCAATCTTGCCATTATTATCAAAACCAAACTCCCCATACTGAGGTTCTAAAATCTCACCTCGGTTCTCAGCCTGTGATCGCCCTAGCTTCTCATTCAAAATCTCAATCTGGGCTAAGTAACTATCCGTCTGGCTCTGAACTGAAGATTTTAGTCCATCGATTGTACCCGTGTACTGATCGACCAACCCTTTGAGCAGCATAGATTTGGCATCATGGCTTTCTTTTACACCACCTCCCCAATTCTCTAATCGCTCAAACAAGCTAAATAGCTGAAAAGTCAGCGATTCATACTCTGTAGCGATTTGTTTGATCTCCCCACGTCGGGCAGCATCCACGCGGGTAGCAGTTTGTTTTTCTACCTGCTCAGCTATTTCATCCTGCATCCCGTTCATTACTGCTTCCAGCCGAATTATGACTTCATGTCGTTCACTTTCTAAGCGGGTATTTTCAGCCTGCAAATTATCCACTTTGGTTTTTACCTGAACTAGCTCGATCTCAGTCGCACACTGAGCTTCTAGAGCTTTCTGGTAGGTCTCTATGGCTGCCTGTAACTCACTTTTTAGAGCAAACTCAGTTTCACTGGCTACCTTTCTGGTTGACTCTACCTCTGCTTGAATTTCCTTGAATTTGACGTTTGAGCGGTTTAGTTCAGCATTTGTCTCCGCTTGGTCCCGGTTGGCCTTTTTGACCTTGGCTTCCAGTTCATTACATCGGGCAGTATGTTTGGAATCCATTACTAGGTAGGTCGCTGTAGACCCTATCGCTCCAGTCGCAATCCCTAGAGCTAATAGCTTTCCCGCATTTTCCCCAGACAACCCAGTTAAACCAATACCTGCTGCTAAACCAAAACTACTGGCGATCGCCACCAGGTTGAGTTGAGTCGGCTTTCTTCTCACGCTAGAATTCTGAATCATTACCTAATCTCCCTGTAGTGAGTAATGAGGCAGAGGTAGGGCGCTAGCCTGCGAAACTTACGCCCACTCTCTGCTAAATCGCTGATTTATTTGGCTCTGAGTACTGCCCGATGGCTTTCTGGAACTGGGTCAATTTATCCAGCATTTCGGAAGTTTTAGCCTTCGCCATATTTGCCTTAGCCTCTTGCTGCTTGAGGGCTTCATCTAGCTGGGTCTTCAAATGTGGCAGTGCTTCTGATTCCCTGAGTGTCCGGTGGCTCTCTGCCTGATAGTTCATTCCCTGCTGCTGGGTAACTTGCGTCTGCGCCTGGTAGCCGAGGTAAGCCCCCTTCGCTTTTTCCTGCTCGGTCAGTGCGCTGAAGCCAGCGGTAAAGGCTTTCGCCTGTTTGCCGACTACATTAAACTTCTCGCGGGTTAGATCGAATGCCAAGCCATGCAGTTGTAATGCTCGGATGCCTCCCTCATAAATCCCTTTACCCTTTTCAAACTGCTCCATTGTTGCAATCGGAATTGTGTCGGGCGGATTCAGCGGATCGGCTACCGTAAATTTGCTTGGGTCATACTGCGGAATCATTGACGGTAGCGATTGCTCGGTCATCTGAAACAATCCAGGTATAGCAACCGAAACCCGATTGTCTGCACCAATAGTTACAGCAGTACTTTCTAACTTTGCTGTAGTAAGTGAGGTACTTTGTGTTTCAGTCGGTGTAGTACGAGCCTTTGATAGTTTATCTAAGGCTTTAGCAGCGTCCTTAGTTGCATTACTCAGTGTTCTAGCCATTTTTCTCAAACCTCATTGCGGTAACACGCCTTAGAGCGATGAATTCTTGCTTTAAATCTCCAAACTGTTTACAAATTGTGTTGTATTCATTAACAGTTGAAGCGTCAAAGTCATACTGGTCAATTGTTTCAGCAAGCTGACTGCTGTCAGTCTTGATCGCCTCCAAGCTGTTTAAGTAGTTTTCTTGGCTGCGACGTTTGGCTTCAAGGTCAAATTGTTCATCCATATTTACCTAGTTAATCAGATGGAAACTTTTCACCATTCAAATAATTAGTTACTGCTTCAATCACCCCCGTCATCTCACCGAATAGTCTTGTTTTCTGCCCTGTCAAAGGGTGTGATCCATACCAGAGAATCTCGTTTACCAATACCGTCTTCACCTCAAACCCGGCCTTAGTAAAAAGTTCCTGTGGTATTATTCTTTGCTGATTGTCCATAAAGATAAAGCTCTCCGTGACGGTTCGCACTCCACGCACAATCTGGCGATTAGGCTTTCTCGCATGTTTGGGCAATATTCTCTAAGGCTTAGACCACAGTTTCGGCAAGTGTTAGGAACATAGCGGCACTGTGGGGCTTGACAGCGTTCTGGCACCGGAGGTGGTAAGAATGCGGCTATCATTGGTTAATCCTCCAATTGGTTTGCGGGGGGGCGGCTTTTTCTTGGGCAAGTTGGTTTTTGGCCTGAAGGTAACGAATTACAGCTAGATGGGTTTCTTGTCGTGCAGTCTGCAACGCGACCACATTCACACCACAGTTGATTGCAGCTTGCTCAGTTTTCAGGGTGGCACGCTCAAAGGTAAGCGCAGCGTACATTAGTGATTCGTCGGAGGTAAAGAATTCCATTGTGAAGTGAGAGGTAAAGGTAGTTGAGACGGTTGCCGAAACACCCAAATCACGACGATCAAGACAACCGTCAAGACAGTTATGCCGATGGTGAACGTTGAGATTTTACCGGGGGCTTTCCCACGACGTTACCGCGTCGAATGTTGTACTGGCTCTCGCGTAGAGTTTCATCGAACTCAGCCTCAAGCTCAGTAGCGAGGGCAGCGGCTTCTAATCGGGTCTGCCTCAATAGGCGTTGCCGCCTTAGGCTGTTTGTACGGTTCCATTGTTCTTGATTTTGAGTTAGCCGCGACAGGTTCCCAGCCATCCGATTTAGTAGCGCTAGCTCCTCTGATTCCAGCCGTTCTAGCTCTAATTCCTCTTCTTCGAGAGCATTAAGGTAGTCGCTGCCAGTGGGCACTAGGGAGCTTGCGGCAGTTCGGTCTACTGGGCAATCAGCATACCGCTCATCATCTCTCGGTAGTACATCAGGGCGGATAGCTGGAGACTGCTGGGAGGCCAGCCAAGATTGATATTCCTCCTCATTCTCAGCCTGTACTTGAGCTTTCCAGCCCTTAAACTTAAGGCCGTTGCGGAGCGCATTTTGGTACTGCTCCATTAATTTCAAGCAAAGGGGCGTGTACCGCTCATCCACTAGTTTCAGTTGCTCCTGCTTGAGCCAGGGGTAAGCTTCACTGACTTTGATAAACCACTGTTGTACCGTCTTGCGGTCACAGTCGTGATGCTCGGCAATTGCCTTGCAGAACTGTGGTTTCGAGGGGTCAAAGCTTGCTTGCTGCGAAGTCGCATCACCCTCACTGGGAATTCGCACTGAGTTCTCAGCAGCTTCGCTAGTGGCTTCGCGAATAGGTTCGCACTGGGTCGCAGCAGGTTTGTAGTTTGTCTGAAAGCTCTGCACCGCAAACTCTTCAAACATTGTCGCATCTCCTTTTTAATGGGTTCGCACTAGGTTCTGCGAAGTTCGCAAAGTATTCTCTGCGAACTCGCAATAAGCTTATAGTAGCCAATCATTTTCTAATTAGCAAGTAAATAGCAACTATAATTTGAAAATAGATATAAACGGATCGCTAAATAGCGACTCAGTATAAGCTAAAGATGAATCACTACCGTGAAGGGGATGGTTTTGTGGCAGTCAGAAAAATTTCTATAAGCCTGCCAAGCGGACTGTATGCCGCTCTTGCACAATGGGCGGCGAAGGAGGGCAACAATCCAACCTCTCTAGCTACGGATCTGATTGTGGCGTTAATTCGTAAGGAGATTAGTGAGGGCAGGGTTACATTGGAGGATCACACCGAATCCGAAGACGTAGAGCAAATGGGAGAATTTATCAAGTTATTGATGGGCTTGCGTCCACGCAATGGATTGAGTTTTGCTGAAATCGCTGACATCACCAAGCTTCCTAGTCGCCAAGTTGAAGAACTTTATCAATTAGTAGAGAAATGCCGAAAACAACACGAGCCACGCCAGTAAGCGATCTAGCTGCTGTTGCCAGAGACGTACAATTTGGTCGAGCTTGGGTCGGTCTAACCGTTAAAAACAAACAAACTGCTAAACAGATGCTTCGTCAGTGGGAAGAAATCTTTCAGCAGTGGGCAATGCTGTATGGATGTGATGAATTTCGCCTGTCGATGCCAGATGGAAGTTACATTGGGATCTCTTCAACCTTGTCATCAGACTCATCAGAACTCTCAACAATCCGACCGGAGGCAATTCAGAGCGTCTATACTACGCCTGCAATGCCGATCAATCGACATCTTTACCAGTTGATGCAACGACTTATTGAGAGTGATCGCCCTATGTTCCTACTCACAAACGACACAGACCACCAAATATGGATTAATCAACATGCTTGTGACATGATTCAGAGTTCCGGCGAGGAAGCCGTGAGACGCTGCATCCGGGATTACTGGGAAGGCAGCAACTGGAGCGACCTACACCAAAAACTGAGAGATACTGCCCAACCATTTGAGCATCGCTACAGGTCACTTCTGAATGATTTGCAGAATGATATCTGGTTTGAAGCCGTTAACCGATATGAACCAATAGAAATTAATGGCAGGTCTTTCAGACTGAGCATCAATCAGCACTTTGAAATTCTTGGCAAAGTTCAGTTACAGACAGCTAGGTGAGGAGACAAAAATTAATGCTTGCAGCACAGGCAGATGAAGCACAGGTAAAGGTTGTACCTAAGCAAAGTAAAGTTGCTCTACTTTATAATACGCATGATAGTATACGTAGCTTGGTGGACACCTCTCCCCCTCTCAAGAACAGGGAAGCTCTACGGCAGATTGAGAAAGAACTCGATCTGCTGACGACAGGCTATGGTATATCAGGCGTTGCTACTACTGGGGGGGTTATTTTCACAAACCCACTGATTGCAGCTGGAGGCATAACTGCATCCGGTATTATTCTCAAGCGAGTTGAAAAGGTCAGTCGTATCGCTAGGGTAGGAAAGGCAATTCTAGATAGTTTTGAATCCGAGGATATCCAGCTCTATCCACGACTAGAAGTTACTGGATGCAATCCACTTGACCTGTTTATTAGGTTTCCCTCAGCTCTGATTTTAATATCAATCCGCTCTATGCGAGGAGCGACAATTGTTTATAAGGAGGATGCTGAAACTTTGCTTGTGAAGCGAGCGGGGAAGGGAGCAAAAAAGTGGCTTCCCGATCCCCTGGTTGAGCTAAGCGAGTATCAACGATGGATTAAAACAAATAGGCAGAAATTCGACCTCACTTCATCGGATGTGCGAGGGGCCGTCGCCAAAGTGCTTGTTATGACTGGTAGCACCAAGATAGATACACATAGGGAACACCTGTATTCATCTATCGATGGCGATAAGCGTGTCCTCACACTGAAGCGGAAGGGAACTGCCTTCGTAATTCAAGAGGAGGAAGTATCTCCCTTTATTTCGTCTTACTTAGCTAAATACAGCTAAATATCAAATTCAAAAAACAAATGTAATCCCCACTATCGGGAACCGAGAAGGGGTTACGAGATCGAGAAACCTGGACAACGCACAACTTTTACCGAGTAGCGACACCCAGTCTGATCTAATTACTTCACGTCTAATGCTATCACAGCCTGCATGGGTTAGTGCTAAGCAAATGACTTCTTTTTGCAGTCAAAAAGACTCTTAAGAATTTCTTTAGATTTAATTGGGTTAATTTTGTGCCTTGCCCGGTTTCCTCACCGACACAACAAGAGGAAACATGGACTCCAATAAGCATATCTACGGCTCTTGCACCAAGTGCGAGGGGCCAATCTCAATTCCCGGACTAGACCTTTCCAGTTGCTCCATTTGTGGCTGGGTCAACACTTCCCGGCTGCACCAGCCTTCACCACAAACAGCAGCAGAAGCAAAATCGGTAGTTAAGGTCGAACTAGCAGGCAAGAAACGCTCATCTACAAAAGCCAAACAGACTTCCCTTCTATCCTCAATGGGGAGGGAATTTTAATGTCTTACCCATTTGTCAGCGATCGCCCCTCCCACATCCAAGATTTACACTGGCACGAATGGCGCTCCAGCTGCGTCCTACCTGAAATCATCAGCCTCAACGTTTGCAGCTTGAACGGCGAACAAACCTACGAACACCTGCTATACAGTGAAAAGCTTAAGAGAATTAACAGCGGGCGACTTTCAGACTCTGTATTGAGAAAATACCAGCACCTGGAGCAGGGTGGCTGGTGGGTCTCTGGCCTAGATCCGCTCAACGATTGGGGGCCGATGGAATGGGGTAGATTTAAACCCGATCACCCCCGGCACGGCTGGGACAAAGAGCGCCAGTGTCCGACAAAGAAGCTGGTCAAGTACGAATCCCCTCCCTTAGTCCCAAACCGAGTCACTTACTTCCGGGTTCCTCAGTCAGTCTGGGAGCTGGTGGCCGCACACCACGGGATAGCCATGCCTGACATTTTAATTTCACCAGATGGAGAAGCATTAGGTTTCTGGGCTTGGGTGGCCGCACATCCAGAAATTTCAGTCACCCTCACAGAAGGGGAGAAGAAGGCAGCAGCTCTACTTTCTCTTGGGTTCCCCGCGATCGCGCTCCCCGGCATTTGGAATGGGCGAATCTCAATCGGCAGTCTGGAGCGGCTGCACCCAGATTTAATCCCGATGGCAACCGGCGGGCGAAAGTTTCAGATTCTGTTCGACTACGAAACCAAACTCAAAACCCGACGAGCGGTCTTCAGCGCCATCTTGAGAACTGGTGCAGCCATAGATGCACAAAAGTGTGTCTGCCAGGTTATTGCACTTCCCGGTCCAGAGAAGGGAATTGACGATTGGATTGCTGCCAACAGTTCAACCGCCAGCCAGCTCGTATCCTCGTTGATGACCGATTACTTCTCTCTGAGAGATTATCGACGGCTATTCAACCCTTTAACAGTGAGGGGATTGAGCAAGTATCAGCCCAATTTAGAAATAGACATTGATTTCCTTTCAAAACTAGTTCAGTTGCCTGCGTCTGGACTAGTTGTTCTCCATAGCGATATGGGAACCGGGAAAACGGAGCTTCTCGTGCAGTGGAGAAAAGCTAACCCTAAACTTAAATTTCTCAACAACGGGCATAGGGTTAATCTACTTAAGAATCTAGCTAGCCGTCTGGAGACGGAGTTTTATTCTGCTTTAGGAGTAGGAGATTTAGCGAGAGCTAATGCACTGTCAATCACAGTAGACAGCCTCTACAAGTTGCAAACTGAAGCACTCAATTATGGGTGCATTTTTATTGATGAAGCAGTGCAGTATCTCGCGCATTTGTTGCATTCACAGACCTGCAAAGAACACAGAGGCACAATACTTGAAGTCTTAGAATATTTGATTAGCAATGCTCCATTAGTGGTTATCGCTGATGCTCACATGGACGATATCACTGTAGATTTCTTCCGGGCAATGCGACCGCAAAATGAAGAGCCATTCGTCATTAAAAATCATCGGAAAAGTGGAGGAAGAAAAGTTTTTTGGCACATGGGTGACGACAGCAGCTCGTTAGTTGCCAAAATTCATGAAGTTTTGATGGCAGGAAAGAAACCAATAGTTCTGTCCGATTCCAAACGCTTCATTAAAAAGATTGAGAGAATGCTCACTCAAAGCGGGAATGAAGACTCCAAGAATTTACGAGTATGGGCAGTTCACTCAGAGAACTCTGGTTCTGACGAAAACGCTAATTTTATTAAAGAAATCAACAAATCCGTCAAAACAGTTGATGCATTGCTCGCCTCTCCCAGTTTAGGAACAGGTGTAGATATCAAAGATTATCACTTTGATGTCATTTTTGGAGTTTTTCACTCAACTAGTCAGACCGCGACAGAATGCGCTCAAATGCTGTGGCGGTATCGTCCCAATGTATCCATGCATATCTGGGTAGCTCCCAGACCTCCATTTGGCTACAGAGAATGTAATGCCGAACGTATTAAGGAAAGGTTACTGCAATCTAATGAGATGACGGCATTCCTAATCAAAATAGAGCGAGAGACAGGCAGACGAGGAGCCGAAAAAGATTGGGCACTTGATGCGTACTGCAATATTGAAGCTAAACGCAATTCATCAATCAACAATTTAAGAGATGATCTGCGTTCGTTGCTAGAAGAAATGGGCAACTTCATTGAAGTAGTGGACGATCCCATTAACAAAGTTTACCAAGACAAGATGAAAACGGCATCCGATAACTTGAAAAATGAATACCGTGCAGGAGTTGCGAACTCAGGGGACATTAGTAAGGAAGAGTATCGAAGTAGACAGTCGAAGGATTATCAAAAGCCGGAAGAGTACTTAGAATGCGAAAAATTCCGTATCTGGGACAGCTACGGGAAAGAGGTTACGCCGGAGCTAGTTGAGCAGGATGATGGCGGCAAGATGATTCGGCGCTTAGTAGCCCTTGAAGCCGTCCTGTCTCCTTCTACTGATATTCTTCTCGACGAGCAGTCCGGGAAAGAGTATCCCGCACCCCCAGCACTCGTTGCCGAGAGAGACCTTTCCGAGCGCGAACATTTACCAATTTGCACTGACTGGCATAACTACTCGTCCGGCTGGCTCGCTCGTCATGTTCTGGGCCTGCATGAAATCCTTCAGAATCTCATTGCTGGCAAGGAGTTTACTGGCCAGGAAGAAGCGCTTCTGCGAATGAAGGCGATCGCGGTACAGTGTGCAGCTCACATCAAAGCAGTACTAGGTATTACAATCCCTGCCGACAGTTCCCCAATTTGGATACTAGCTTTACTGATCGAGCAGCTGGGACTAAAACTCAAATCTCGCAAAGTTGGGCCGAGGGGAGGACAGGTTTTATATTACTCGCTAGCAGAGGAAGAGCTGCACTTTGCTCAGTCGGTCTTGGCGCATCGGGAGCAGAAGCGCCAGGAGCGAGAAAAGCTTAGGCAGGAAGCGCAGCAAAAGACTGAAAGGTATGTTTCATCCTTACAGAATCAGTACGAGGACAGTGCTTCTTCGGTATCCTCCCCCCCCCACAATAATAAAACCTCCTTTTATGGGACAGGTGTTGATACCGAAACGATTCTCGCAGACTGCCATGATTTTCTACTCCAACTAGAAGGTGGAGGCAGGTATCGGTTTGTATCTGCTGAGGCAGTTATAGAGCGGTTTGAAGAGATTGAGAAGGCAGCTCACCAGCACGGTGTAATCGAACGCCTTGCTGAAAATTTTTGGGACCGTGTGGCGATCGCGGTAAGCCGGACTTGCGCGACGCTGGAAGCAGCCTGAGGAATCAACGACTCACTTGAGTTTCTAGATAGTAGGTCCGAGTGCTTAGTCTACGATTCAGTCAATTGTTTTGCTGCCGTCCTCCGTAAACGCATTCTTGAACAGAATCAATTTATACTGCCATTCTTCTGGAAAGTCTGAAAGAGGATGATTAAAGCTATGCATTTTCACCAAATCAGCAGAACACATGACTATGGGAATATCATGCTTCGTTCTTGTACCCCATAAACGCAATACTTTTTCGCTTACACGCTGAGTTTCCAAGAGAATATCGAAGCTTGCGGGCACGATGTCCAGAGGAGGTACTATTAATGCCACTGGCCTATCAAACAGCTTGTTTGCAGCTGCGTAGGTTTGCTTTAACTGCTGAACAACAAAAGGAGTATCTGCTTTTAGTCCACATTCAAAAAGTTGCTCCATTGTAGCGAGAGACGCTCTTCTTGGAGTCAAAACTGGAACAAACCGACTTACACTCTGAAGTAGTTCAGATCGATTAAAGTCAGTATCTAATTTCTGTTGTCGTTTTGGTTTCCTCATTTTTTTCAAAAATAAGTTATTTTCTTCTAGTTTACTTAAATTCACGATTTAGGCACAGATGTAGTGATGCACCCTTGCAAAACTTTCCTTATTTAACTGCCTGACAAGGCGACTCTCCCGTGAGACCAAAACCACTTCTTGTTTTCTTCAGAGATTCTAATAGTTCTGGGATGAGTGGATGGGCATCAGTAATCTTAACAATTGCCTTCCCTCTTTTTCGTATCTCGAATTGAGCATCCATCGAATAGTTCTGCTCAACTTGTGGACGTAAATATACCGGAAAACAGCCGCCTGATTTTGCTACTAACTTGTAACGAAGTGTTGTAGTCAGGTTGCTGTCAAAGGAATCAGCGCGTATGAGTTTTGCTCCCTTGACTGGCCCCCACAAATATCGATTAACGTCAACACACTCGGCACCTGCCTGCTTGCCAGTGACATCACCGCAGACTTTAATGGCAACAAACTGAACAGTTGTCTTTACATTTGAAGTGAGTTGACTGCCGTTTGATGGCTGTACAGTTGTACAGCTACTGCACAAGCCACTGCACAACAGGGTGGCTGATAACAGCAGCCATGTCGATTTTCTTATCATTCGTACCTCTGGTTGGGAAATATTGCTACTACTTTAGCTTCCCAGCCTGAGAGATTAACATCTCTAGTGTGTCTAAGCGCTCATATAGGTCTTGCAGTTTGAGATCTATGCAATCATTAACAGTTTTGGTTGTTTTAGAAGAAGGCAGTAATCCTACCTTTTCTTGTACCTGGGGTAACTGGTTTCCGGCCAAGTACCCATCAATAAACCCTGAAAGCACTGCTGATGCGTTTTCGTTGTTCTCACTGGCTCTCGCCTCAAACTGCCGCCATTTATCTTTATCAACCAGATGAGCTAGGTTTTCAGAATTGTGCATTTCCTCGATTGCGGCGCTAAGTGAGTATGCAATCACTGGTAAATGTTCGGGATCAAACCAAGCAATCTGAACGTTGTCTATCTTACTGAACTCCTTACTGCAACTCTGCTTGAGGTTTTCTGTCTTGCCAACATAAAGTAGGTGTTCGTTGCAGTACACGAGGTAGATGGCCGGTGTTTCTGGCAGCTGTGACAAGTGCAGAAGTGGCACCGACCTCAACTGACGCAAGACTTCATCTGAGGTTGCTCCATTTTTCAACAGAGCCGTTATATGATCCACAAGCGACTTGGGTAGTCGTACAACTTTGGTCTCTTCGCCATATTTCAGCTTGAAGTCTGGGTTTCCATAAGGGTTAGGCATAGGCGTCTCTCCATAACAAGTTTTATAACAGCGTAACACAATTCCTAATCAGCGTTACAGCGTAACAACTAACAGCGTAACACTATTGACATGAACAATGTAACAATGTTACGCTGTAAGAACAAACAAACGAGTCGCCTCGATTGGAACCCGTAGCGACTCGCTCGTTTACTCCACCTTACTGATGAAGCTAAATCATGTTATCACCTGAACCACCCGCTCCTCCTGATCCACCACCAGTCAACGTCTGGACTGGTCGATGGTGGACAATAGCCTGCTTGGAACTGTTTGCACTCATGCTTGCCCCACTAGTTCTAGAGTGGATGAGGAAGCTACCTTGATGGGATATACCTATATTCTCAAGCTGAGCTTTCCACTCGGAACTCCGAAACACCGGGCACAGCTTTACTGTGGAAGCACAATAAACCTCAAGGCCAGGTTAGAACATCACAGAGCCGGTCGTGGCTCCAAGTTCACCGCCGCCGCTGTCCAACGAAATATTCCTTTCAAGGTCGTTCAATATTGGATATTTCCTACCTTGTCTGAGGCTAGAGCGTTTGAGGCGAAAATTAAGCGCAGCAAGAACTATAAAAGATTCCTGTAAACTTAGTGCCCCATCCATGCAGATGAGGGCAGATGAGGCTTAAACCCATGCAGGCAGACATCATACTCAAAACCACGATAGAAATCGAGCAGTTAACCTTATCTGATTGGTTAACTGTTGCCAGCCACTGTGAAAACTCCCCGAAGTGGGGGTATCACCGCTGGGTAGAAGCGCAAGCTCCTTCTTCTTTGGAAGAACTGAGCTTGAAGGACTGGGAAGCGATCGCTGAGGCTGTAGGTTGCGACGATCGTTGGGCTTACTACCGCTACAAAGAATATTCAGCTTAGGGATTTTCTATAGATTTAGTACCCATCCATGCAGATGGAAATATCAACCATGCAAATTGGATTGAGTAATTAGAGATTGAATGCAATCTTAACTCGTCGCACTGAACTTCTAACTCATCACTCATCACTCTCAACTCCTGATTTGTTTTTGTCATAATCACGCCGAAGAACTCATGCAGTTAGAACTAATCCCGCCAACAACAGAGAAGCCATACACCTACTACCCAAACTTCTTAACTCAAGAGGAGTCAGACCGACTGCTGCAACACTCGCTTAGAGCGGAATGGCAGCAGAACGAAATCCGGATGTTTGGGAAACCAATCAAGGTGCCAAGGCTTGAGGTGATGTACGGTGATCGCGGCTGTAGCTACCTCTATTCTGGATCTGTGTTGCTAGAGCCAAAGCCGTGGACTAAGGAATTACAATGGTTGCGCCATCGGATTGAGCGGACAGTCAATTATCAATTCAACGTCTGCATCGGCAACTGCTACCGAGACGCCCAAGACTCCATTGGTTGGCATAACGACAGTGAGCCAAGCATGGGAGTCAACCCCGGAATAGCCTCAATCAGCCTTGGTGCGGTACGGAGGTTTTCCGTGCGACAACCGCATCAGGCGATCTCACATTTCGACTTGGCGCATGGCTCCTTGTTTTGGATGCATCCGGGGTGTCAACACAGTTATGTTCATCAAGTTCCGAAATCCAGTAAGCCAGTTGATCTTAGGATTAATTGGACCTTCAGACCACACGTTAACGGCACGAAATCATGACATCCAGAACAACGAGATGATCCACTCTGAATTAATCTGGAAAAGTTATGCCAAAAGAAACATTTTATGGCTGAACTTTCTCAGCAGGAGCTAATTGCTAAAATTCAGTGTCTCTACGCTCAGCGCGAGCAACTGCTGGTAGGACAGCTAGCCCCAGAAGGAGCATGGGTGCATGAGTACAGCATTTATCGCACCTTCCCTAACGGAATCACTCATGAGTATCGGTATGCCAAGTGGCAGAGCCAAGATCCGATATTTGCGCGATCGCTTAAAAAAGGGACAAGACCACCAAAGGCAGAAAAAAATCCTCAGATGACTGCTCACAAGCACATCGGACGAGTGTGGAGCAGTAGCGGCTTAGGAACTGACATTGAAGTTGTTAAGGCTTATCAGGCTGAGCGCAACCGCAAACGGCTTGAAAAGATTGATTCGGCTATCAAGGAAATTGACCTGTTGTTAGAGCGAGTTCTGAATGTGGAGGAATAAATTAAGAAAATGAAGTTTAAATATACTAATAGCTGAATATTTGAATAGCTAAATACTTAAACACTCAACTTGTTTAAGTCGTTAGCATTTGCAGAAGTTATGCCAGATAAAACAAATTACGGCATAACATTGAGGAACGCGATCTAAGCCGCTGTTGTAAATTTGTTTTTACTCACCTAAAAATAATTCCAAAAGCGACAGAGATTTGTATTTCTGAATCGCGAGCTGCACATCCCCCTCCTCGCTCAAGTGATCGACTCGGCGGACAAATGTGTAACCTTCCGGAACTTGTAGTCCCAGATCTTTAGCGATCTGAAGCTGCTCAGGTGATGCCAACCAGCCCTCAGGCAATTTCCGAATATGCTCGACCCTGAACGGAACCAGCCGCCGCAGAGATTCTAGCAAGGCTCTTGACTCAGCAGCGGTGCGACAGTTCTTCCGAGTCTGAAAGCGTGGCAGCCAGATAACTAAATTACTGGACTTTCGGCTAGATTCCTTTCCCTTACGGCTGTTATTTTTGGGCATTCTCGGCACAAATCCCCCACTGCTCTGCTGGTAGCGGCCTTCTACGCAAACAACCAGATCTCGGTAAGCGATCGCAACCAAGAACAGCAGCAGGTTAATTACAGGCGTATTGCTCTGGGTAACTTGCTGCCCGACCAATTGAATGAAGCCTTCAATTGGGTTAAGTTCTCCAAGCAGGCAATGTTGCCAGCCCGCACGTTCGTAGGAAAGAATTTTGAATAGGCATAAGTCACGCTTTACAGGGTAAAAAGTGACCGACTCAAAACCTTTGCAACCTAGTACGACACGAGAAAGGGGACGTACCGGATACTCTTGATGTAGCGTTGCACCTACAAGGATTCGCTTTGCTTCAGAAAACTGCTGGCGAATCGGCACCTGAGCTAAAGATTCTAGTGAGAGTGGCGTTAACTCTCCAATCAGAATGTCATTCGGTTCATACAAAAATTGCCACTGCCGTCGTCTCAACAACATTCGATATTGCCGAGATAAGAGCCAGATCGCCGATAAATCGCCTTTGGGCACATCGCGCCACCACCAAGAGCCAGAATCCGTCGTTCCCACAGCCAACATTGATTTATTCCGAAATGTTGGCTGATAGCACTCTAGGGCAAAAACGAAATCACGACAAATATTTTCAACAGGATCTTCGCTGTATTCTGCCAAAATTGCATTTGCCAACGGTGGCTTCGGCAATTTAGATGACCAATGCAGCAAATAATCGTTAATTGCACTTAAATTCCCCTCAAAAGCAGCTTTGTAAAGCTGGCAATCTCTTGGCAGATCCGACAAAATGCGTGATGCACAGCTCTGAAGCAACTGCTCCTTGTGGGATGCAACAAACTGGCGTTTAAGTATGGTAAGCGCCTCCTGGCGCTGCCCATTAACTACACGCTGAGTCGCTTTTGCTGCTTCGACAAAATCATTCGTCGGTTGCCAGCAGTTAGCCGCCATTCTTAGCTTCGCTATCCACTGCCGTAGTCCCTCACCGCTTGCAAGATTCATGGTGTAGGTGCGCTGTGCGTTGATGCACAACAACAATTGACCCTGTTCCTCTAGTAAGTCAATCCATAGTGATAAAGGATGTAGATTTATCATTGTTGCCGGATTAGGCAAAAAATCAAAACAGAATAGATCGTCGCCTGTCTCTGCCAATTCAATGTTTTTCTGTGTGTCAATCGCGCAGATGAACCAGGCAACAGAACCATATGAGCTTTCATGTAGGCCACCTGCAACGTGAGTGCGGAGATTCTCTCCCCTCTGCAAAGCTTTCAACAACTCCTCATCAACTTCCTTGTCCCAATAAAAAATAGCTACTCTCTTTCCATTAGCTGCTTGGTGAATCTGTGGCTGAATGAGCATCTTCTAAGGGGTTTAGAGCCGACTGCTCTTATTATAAATACCTGAATACCTAACTAGCTGGGTTTTAAATATTTGAATATTCAACTATTTGCCGAGATCTCGGAACTGTCTTAACGCATCAACGCTTCCAACCTTGCTGGACAGACGAATAAATCCTTGCAAGATTTCTTCCATAAGTTCAGAACGGTCGAGGGTTTCACCCTCCTCTTCCAGATCCAGTAATTCTCGGTCGATTCGCTTGCTCGTTTTTTTGGGCAAATGGAAAATTGCCTGCATGTAATCGGGGTTTCCACGTTTGGTTACTTTTCCTTGCGAGTTAACTTTTTGTGGAGGTAGAGCGATCGCGCTTGAGTCGTCCACCTGCTGCCTGTCACCCCCAGGGGAGTCCCCGACTACCTGAGAATCGATTTCTACCTGCTCCTCTAATGCATCAGTTTTGTTGAGCTTCAGGATTTCACTGAAACGAGTGGCTCTGCCAGTAGCTCCGCTAGAGGGCTTAGCTTTGCCAGTTCCACCCAATCCCGCCATACCTTCTTTCCTCCTCTTGCTTTATAAACTGGCAGCCTCAGAGCAGCTGCATCCTTGTAGACCTTGAAAAATCTAATTCCCCGCTCAAAAACTGGCAGATCGTTATCTCTTAGCGCTTGCAGGGCCTCCTCCCCGTCCTTCTGAGGTGTAGGCGGAATCATAGTTAGGAGTATCTGAAAGTTGGCATTGGAGGGAAGTGTTTCTAGCATGAGTGCCATAGCCTCAAGCGCTAATGAGTCAGGCGTAGTTGGCACAATTAGGAGATCACAGCCGTCAGCTAGATCTAGCAGCTCATCCTTTGTAGGTCGAGCAGGTGTGTCAAATATGACAAAATCGAATTCTTCACTGCCCATCAACTTAGCAGCAGCAGAATCACCACAAACCCTGAAGGGCAGATTCCCTAAGCTAGCCCACGTTCTCGCCGAGCGATTTGGATCGGCATCAATCAGTAGAGTAGCTCCACGCTGGCAGCAGAGGGAACCAAAACAGATAGAACTCGTGGTCTTTCCAACTCCACCTTTGTAGGAGGTAAAAGTAATGATTTTCATGCCAACCAGAATAACTGGATAAGCAATTTAACTATACCAATAGCCAGCTAGTCAACTAGTCAGCTATTCAAGATCATGATTGAGTACAAGTTTATAAGAGATAGCGGTCATTCCTAGTCCATCATCTCTGCCACCTGTGTGAACTTTCAAATGCTCAACCCTATCTGAATTTGCAAGAATCCAATCAATCAGCTTTGTCCCGCAGGTGATCGCGCTAATGTGGCTCGTGAATAAACCATCACATGTATACCCCCCTCCATCAGGATGATGAAGTCCGATAATTTGCCATTTCGTCCCGTAGGGGCGAACTTCGATTAGCCATCCTTTTATATGGTTCCAGTACTCCCTGATTCACTGTAGATAATTTTCTGGCTTCAGCCTTCACTGCCCTTGCCCTTGCTAAGGCTTCCTTCTGAGCAGGGCTAACTTTGGTTGGTTGAGCAGACGCGGGGTCGTAGAGGTACACACATTGCCTCATCTTTACTAACAAAATACAGCCAGATGGTTTACCCGGTTTCAATCCCTGCCGCCGCAGCTGCTTCTTAGTTTTGAGGTGAGCTGGAGGATTGCGATAGGGAAATTCAGCTGAACTAACCTCTGTCTCAGCCCACCAGTGATAGCGTGGGATGCCTGGACAGATACAACTATCCTGATATTTCCACTGCCATTCGCAAATTCGGCACTTCCAGCCATACTTTGATTTCACCAGATCGTGACTCATCTCCAGTGGTCCAAATCTAGACAACAGTTAATATGCTAACTAGCCTGAGCCTGCTTCGACTCCTGCAAAACTTTGGCAATGACAGTTCCCACTTCCTGTGGGGCCTCCTTGTAGCGCTGTTTAATTTGCCCCACTAAAAAATCCAGTTTTTGATCTACTCCATTAACCTTTTGAGCTATCCGAGGTGTCAAACTACCTGCAATCCTTCTAGCCTGCCTTAAAGTCAGCCGTTCAAGATTACTAGCTTCCTCTGGCAGCATTGTGAGGGAATCAGCGATCGCCAAACTGCACAACTCGGCCAGCGTCAGCTCGCCACTTACCACAGTATCTTTTCTGAATCGGTCAAGCAAGCTGTGGGAATTTCCCGAAATTCCCACTTTAGACTCTTCTAGCTCCCTGTAAGCTCGCCAAACTTGGGACTCCACCATCCATTTTGATTTTGCTGAAAGAAGGCGACATCTTTACAGGAATCTCGGCGATTTTCTTGCTTTGAGCAACGTAACATTGCTTTGTTCTTTCCGTCCCGACTGTAGTTGTACCGCTCCAGGGAGCTTTGGCAAACGGGGCAGTTATGCTCTGTGGTAGCGATTGCTGAAGGAGCAGATTGAGAAGCAGGCTTACCGCCACCTTTACCACCTTTCGGTTTCGATTTTCCGGAGGTAGGAGCTGAGCTTGTCTTACGATCGTTCTCGTTCCCTCCAGAAGATTTGTTGATCTGAGGCGCTGCTAACACATACTCACCTGATTCATTTAAAAACATTGCAGCACCACATCCGCCATTGCGGTTATCGCACTTGAGAAAATGATCTGCGTTCTTGACCTGGTGGGCAACCTTTGACATCTGCTTGCCGCAGGTTGGGCAAACAATTTCAGTTACAACGGCCTGAACAGCCTTTTTAGGTTTGTAGTTAGGGTTGATCCTCCTAACGACGATTTGCGCTTTTTCCAGTGCTGGCACCAAGTAGGACTGATTCCACTCGTTGAGCCACTTTTCCCAGCTCTCGCTACCTTGAGCGATCGCGTCAAGAGTCCCCTCAACTTTGGCAGTGAAATCAGCCCGGATTAGATCCGGCAGCGCCTCTGCCAAGAAGCGATCAACCTCAATTCCTCGCTTAGTCGGCTGTAGCTGCTTCCCCTTGAGTGATACATACTCTCGGTTTTTAAGTACCGCTAGAGTTGCTGCGTAGGTGCTTGGTCTGCCAATGCCCTCACGCTCCATCAGCTGCACAAGCTTTGGTTCAGAGTAGCGGGATGGGGGAACTGTCTCCTTTTTGTCAGCAGATGCTGACTTTAAAGTTAACGTTTGCCCGCCCTGCAATGATGGCAGTTGAGAATCGGCGCTGATATCATTCCAGTATTTCGTATAGCCAGCAGTCGTTACTACTTGTCCGCGTGCCGTCCACTTCAATCCATCCGATTCAGTAACGATTATGGTTTTTTGTAAAGCAGCAGGTTTGCACTGAGACGCAACGGCTCGCCGCCAAATGAGATCGTATAGCGCCACTTCCTTTCCAGCCAACGCCCCCGCCGAATCTGGCAATGTCTCCACATGAGTAGGGCGAATCGCTTCGTGTGCCTCCTGAGCTGAATCCTTGTTTTTGAAAGCACTGGCTTGTTCGGGCACGTTATCTGGATCGGATTTCCCTAGGTAGTCGCGAACCGCACTCTTGAACTCCGGACTAAGAGCTACTGAATCGGTTCGCATGTAGGTGATGTGCCCTCCTTCATATAAAGTTTGAGCGACTTTCATGGTTACTTCAGGAGACAGACCCAGCCTGACACCTGCTGCTTGCTGCAACGCGCTTGTCGTAAATGGGGCAGGTGGTTTTTTGAGATCGGTCTTTCCCTCAATCTTGAGAATTCGATGTGAGTTATTCTGAGCGACCTTGACAAGTTTTTCTGCCTGCTCCTGACTGGTCACTCGTGTTCCCTGGGCTGACTTGTTTTTATCTTCCTCCCCAGCATCATCGCTCTCACCCACAGGTTCTTCAGCAGCACTACGCTCATCTCCAACATAAAAAGCTTTGAATCCCTCAGCGTAAATGACGTACACTGACCAATAATCTTGAGGAACAAAGCTCTGAATCTGCTGTTCTCGAACACAGATTAAATGTAGTGTGGCGGACTGCACCCTGCCCGCCGAAGTTGAGCCGTTGTCTAGCTGCCAGACCAAGGGAGAAATTTGATAGCCAACGAGCTTATCTAGGCAATCCCGGCAGCGGGCAGCAGCAACCAAATTTCTATCCAAGCTCCTAGGGTTTGAGACAGCTTTCAACACGGCTGGCTTCGTGATTTCAGTGAAGGTTGCTCGTTGAGGCGACTTAAGCCCCAATACATCAGCTAAATGCCAGCTGATACTCTCTCCTTCCCGGTCCTCGTCCGTGGCCAAAATTATGGTCCCCGCATGCTTAGCAGCAGCGCGGATTCTGCTAACTGTTTCCTGAGACCTGCCGTCGCGAAATATATAGTGGGTCTCGACGCGATCGCCTGCAAGAATGAATCCCAGTGAATCAGGCGTATCTTTTGCCAGCTCCCTAATATGGCCGCACGAGGCCAAGACCGTCCAATCACTACCTAAAAAAGATTTAATTTTAGCCACCTTGCCAGGTGACTCTACAATGAGAAGGTTTTTCACTATTTAGCTCTCTGTAGTATTTTTCCAGAGCTTCTCGTCTCGATTGATAGATGTGGCGACCCCAGTAAATAGCTCCTGCTACTACATTAGCTTTAAGTAGGAGGATTCATCAGGTCGTCGGCCTTAGTTTCAGGTCTGGGATTCAACCACCATTTTGATTTTGAAAAAACGTACTCTCCTAGAAAGCGCTTAACGTCTGCTTCTGGCACGAGAAAGCCTTGCAGTCTCGGCAGCGCCTTGAACTCAAATTGCTTGAACCCCTTGATGTGGTGAGTCGTCCATGAGGGTAAGAAAATAGCTAAAGCTGTGCTGTTTTTGCGGCTAGCCAGTGCCACGCGATCACGACGAGCGCCAGGTGCGCGGAAGCGGGTGTAGTTGATGCTAGGGATGACTTCATCGTCTGGAAATTGGGCAGCAACCGCCCCTATTGCCGATTCAAGTAACGACGTTGCAAATTTGACATCTACGATGCTGACCTTAGGTATTCCAGAGTTAATTTCTATTTTTAATCTAAAAGAAGCTACGTTCATATTCATTCTCATTCGTGTCTTTGTACCGCCTAACATTTTCATGATGACGTAGAAATGTTAGGCGGTACAAATTTTAGCGCTGAATGTATCTACGAAAAAAGACTATCAAAAACAACGAGTACTTCTACTTAGAAGAGAGCTACCGTGCTGAAGGTGAACCAAAGCCGAAAAAGCGGACTGTAGCTTATTTGGGAGCAACCAAGGTTGAGGCGATCGCCAAAGTGCGAGAGCTAGATGTTCCAAATATTGAGAAGTTCGTCAAGCGAATTGAGGCATCAGTAGCGCCCCAAAAGGGCATCAATCAAGGTAAGCGTGGACGACCAAAGAAGACTAAAGGCTAGTTGATAGCCTGACAAATCAAGAGATTATAAGCCTGGTGAAAGTAAATCGTCTTCTGGTGAAAATAAATCTGGTGGAAGTTTTAGACCACGAGTCAATTCTGTCATTCGCTCCCGCATGATGGCAGTGGACTTGTTATAAGCATCTTTCATAGCCACCGTAACAAGATTTGGGAGCAAGTCTACTCCTGCCGCGATCGCGGCAGGAGTAATTTCTACGTGAAGTGGTTTCTGATTGCCATCGATCACAACCTTGACCAGTTCACCCTCGGAGTTTCCAGTAATCTCCATCGCCTCCAACTCCTTTTGGAGCTGCTTTGCGCCTTCCTGGAACCGCTGCGCCGTTTTAAAGGCTTCGGCTAGAGTGTTTAGATAATCTTTGGTTGGCTTTTTCATTTTTCCTGGGCCAGCTTGACTAAATACAGCTCCAGTATAAGAAAAAGATTTAGAGTTGTGAGTCAGACCTCCTTTCGCTTAGGCTGTTGCTTGGAGCTGCTGGAGGTATCTAGACGCGCAAAAAAATCCGTCAACACAGCTTCAAGCCCCTCACTATAGTCGAGGTCGCTATCGATGCAATACTGCTGAAACCTCTTTGCGAGAGGTTTCAGTACATGCCCTCGAACGGCCTCATAGTTCTCATCCTGCGCTTTAGTAACCAAGGGTGAAGGTTTTGGTGCTTGCATAATTTAATTCAGCCTATTTTTGCATAACCTCATCTACATCTCTAAAAATAGCAATTTGTATAAATTGCTATTTTTATAAATTGCAAGTAGAATAGTGACATTCAAGACTTTCAGTTTATATGACAGGTTCTCGACCGCCCACGCAGAGGAAGCTGAAGCGCCAGCAGCTCGGAATGATACCAAGGCAGTCCCTGGGTAGATGCAAGCAACTTATCCAATGCCTGCTCAGATTTGCGGACGATCACCGTCCAATGTCTGACGTTGGTTTCTTGCGGAACACAGCTATCAAGCGCCAGCTCTAGAGGACATGCGTAATTTTAGCCTGGATAAACTTTCTATTGAAACACTTTGAAGAAGTTCCGTTTCATCTCTTTAATGCTCTGTGATCTCCAAACTCTTCTCAGTAAAATGAGAGGAATATACAAATAGAATAAGAAACAATATCACGGCGATGTAGATTTTTAGAATTTTATGTATCTAGTACCTGAAGATTTGTAAAGAGGTTAAAAATCCTACTTTACAAATCTCCAGGAATTAGTATTGAACTAAATTAAACTCTAAGTTTCACGGCAATTTGATTCCGCACTTTCGAGCAAGCTCTTGTCGGCATGCCTCCAACTTTTCTAAAGATTCTAGTGCAAGCTCCTGTACTTGTTCTTCGTTCCAGCCTGCGTTTTTAGCTGCAATTGGAAGATAGAGAGTTTCTAAAGCTAGCCTGACTAGGTTTGAAGTCTTCCGGTGTGGACGACCAGGATTCCTGCAAAACTCAGCCAAAATCTCGTCTTCCGGAGATTTGACGGTAAAGTATAAATGAAGGCGTCCCGAAGAGGACTTGTCAGACGACTCGTAGTCGTCATCTTCACCTTCATACGCAAGTTTATTGCCAGAGTTATAAGAGGTTGACATCTCTCAAATCCATACACTAGTCGAAGCGTTTATTATAGTATCTTAACTTAAACTTGCATCATTTCGAGTATAAATTAATATCTTGGATTGCCGTGTTGCAGAGTACAAGTATAAACCTATACTCAATATCAGAAACCGGAAAACTGATAGTTCTCCATGGCTTAATAAAACGCTGTGTAACGGGTTACATTTTCAAGAACGAGCTTTCACAACAACATACATAACCTGATTGGAGAGTTGTTAGGATACTGCACAATTAGCTGGTATGGCAATCAGTCTGGATGAAAAAGAGATAATTCTAGCAGACTACTTGCAGATAACAACCCTTCATGATCTACTTCAACTGGAAGCTTAGAGCTAGGACGTGGAGAAAACCCTAAGATTTTTCCAGATTGCAGGGAATTTTCCAAACACACGAAAGCATGTCCCAGCAAAGAAGGATCTGAAGTTGGAAGCAAGACGCCTTTCCTTTGTCCTGAAAAGACTGCTTGGCAGTTTAAGCTTCCGTGGAGTGGCAAAATCAACTCCGTCGAGTTCAATTTCTCTGATTCGTAAAAATAGGAAAGCGCAAACTTCTCGTTTGCATTTTCTTTTTCCTGTAGAAAACTGCCTAAAATCCTCCAGCTATTGCTGCTTGCTAGATCTGTCTCAACCTTCAAATGCTGAAGGTAAGCGTGAACGGCATAAACTGCCAAAGTATTGCTATAAATGCAGTGCTGTCGCGATCGCACCATCCCTGCGAAGTATCTTGCCCAGTAGTGAGCTTCTGGACCGAGGGGGACTGTCTCAAAATCTGATGGATTCATGATCAGCTAGTCAGGGATGCTGTGTATGCAGGTTCGCTTAAATTTAGATCTATAAGCGTTATGTCCAGTTCTGGAATAAATTGATTGAGGTTTCTTTGGGAGTCAAATCCGTCATCGTCATCAACGATGAAGTGAGTACAGCCATAATTTTTAAAGATTAAGATACGAAATATTGCCTCTCGTAAACCTGAATAATGAGTGTTTCGTGGGATAGAGGAAAGATTAATGCGATCTTTTAGAAAGTAGTTGAAAACTGTTTCATAGTCACGAAGCTGAAGCTGAATATTAGCAGAAGACATGTTCTCTCTTTCAAGATCTATATTTATTAAAGGACTAAGAAAAAGACCGTCTACGATTTTCAGTGCAAAATCCAAAGTGCATTTGTAGACATGATGTGGCTGAAAACCGGCCACAGTACTCCAGCCTTTCTCTTGAAACACCTGCCTAGACCGAAGCGGATCTATTTGATACTGCCGGAAAGAAGGATGAGGCCAGCGATGTAAAAGCCAGACTGGACCAGCAAGATTCATCAACTCTTGACCACAGATTTCTTCTATGCTTGAATGCTCTAGATATTGAGTTCCGGTAGTTGCTTCGCTAAGACTGTCAGCTTGATACTTTTGTGTCAATTCTAGAATACCAATAAACTGACCTTTCGCATTATTGAGACGAACCCAACTGCCTTCTTTTAAAAAAATAGCTTGTTTTTTTTCTACCGAAAGTGTTACTGGTATAGGCCAAAGAAGACCATTTCCTAATCTCATCTCTTTCAATACTCGCTGATAATCAATTTTATTCATAAAACCTGTAAGAGGGCTATAAGCTCCTGTAGCAATCATCAGCAAATCTGAGATCCCTTTTCTGTCAAGCTGGATTTCAGATAGGCAGTCTTCAAGATCTATAAACTCTAGTTTTTGGGCTATCGTCATTGTTCGATCAATTAATTTCCCTCCATGAGGGGTAGCTGTATTTGTTAGATAAGTCAAAATCGTTTCGTCCCTAATAACGTTTACAAATACTAAACAACATTCCAGAAATAAGCCCAAACATTGAGGTAGAAAAAACAGCAAACATGCTTAAATAAGCTTCTCTAGTAAGCTTAACTATTGAAGTAACTGCCATAGCTATCACAAATAAGCACAATACCATGTAAAAAGCAGTTATAGAATCATTTTTTGATGTTAATACAGTAACAGTTATTATTATAAATGTATCTATAACAAGCAAAAGAAATAAGCTCATTTTCTTTTGTTCTAAGTTTGGATTAGGGTCAAGATTACTTTTGATGTAGATAGATAAAGCAGAAACAAACGAGGCTGGTGATATAACTGTGCCCACTACAAATACTAATCCCGAAGTAACATCTCTGATTTTGTAGTTGAACCCAACACAAGCATAGAGAAAAGCTATGATTAAAAGTTGAAAAATAACGAAACTTTTTTCTACTGTTTTCATGGTGATTGCGACTCTTGAATTTGCAGAATACTATTCTTATTTATACCTAGATTGTATGCAGTATTTGCTGGCAATTCAACTATTCGATCTAACACTGCATTAATGCCTAACAAAGGACAAAAGTTTGATCGACAAGGTGGAACAGATGATAGGATGTCTAAAACCAGGCCATGTCGTAAAAACAAAATATCTAACGGCTGCTGAACGTCTTTCATCCACAGGACAACTTTGCGGGGTGGCTCTATGGGGAATAACATGCCCTGGTTGGGTAGTAAAGGATCGCGACGGAACATCAGTCCTTTAGCCTGCTCAGCAGCAGTGCGTGCCACTTCCAAGTTAATAACCTTTTTGCCGAACAAAAGCTTAGCCTCCACTGGAAGATGTTGAGGTTGTCTTGCCTCTCGAATTGATAAGCCATTGAAAACTAAGCATCCTACGAGAAGCGGTGCGCTGGCTATAGCTAGGCGATCACACCACTTAAACAGCACTTTGTGAATTAGACTCAAGTTTCTCCCCCCAAAAACTAGTAAGATCCGGACAATAATCAGAGGCATCTTTAGATGAGGCTGGTTTGCACACATACCTGGATTCGTTTTCTAAAGAGATAATGCGATCGGTATCGCGCAAATAAAGAGGTGTGATTAACTTCCGTTCCGCCAGCAGCTCGTTAACGCCCAAGCGAACCGGACGCCTATCTGAAATACCAGATTCTTGAGCCTCCCTAATGTATTGACGGCTAATTTTAGCAGCAGCAGACTCCACGATGGCCGAAAGTTCAGAGCTAGTACATTTGTCTGTTGCATTCAAAATTTGCCTCCACTCAGTAAAACTCAGTGGGTCCTTACCGCCTTTGTAGCGATCATCAAATCGCGCACAGTGCAGCAAAAAAACATCTCTTCGCTCACCAGCGTTGGGAAAATCTACATAGTAAAGCTCATCAAATCTACCTTTTCTAGTTAGCTCTGGCGGAAGCGCTTTTAGCCTGTTTAAGGTGGCAATTACGTAAATCTTCGACCGCTTTTCCTGTAACCAGGTTAGCAAAGTTCCCAAAACAGCTCTAGAATTACCAGAATTGTTATCTTGTCCCTCCGACGAAATTGTAAATAATTTGTCAAATTCATCAAAATAAATAACTGCTGGTTCACTAGCTTCAACTCGCTCTATAAGTCGCCTTAGAAAGGGTGCCCCACCTGCGTTAACAGCGCCCGCATCAACAACGATGAGAGGAAAGCCTAGTTTGTCTGCAATGATACTGGCGGATAAAGTTTTTCCTGTGCCTGGAGGACCGACTAGTAGAATTCCTTTGGGAAGGGGAATCTTATATTCCCTGGCTTCCTTCAAGTAATCAACTTTTACAGCTTCAATCCCCTCTTTTAATCGGTCTAACCCGCCAATTTGAGGGACCACAGGTTTGCTGATGAACTGCATTCCGTAAGCTTTAAGGCGTTTGATTTTAAAATCAAGCAATGATTCTTTAAATGTTGTATTCTCCTGATTGATACCCAACCTTAAAGCAATCTTCATTTCTTCCAGTGATAAACCTGATGCAGTGACTGCAAGTGAGTTAATGTCTAATGCTGATGTGTCGTAACCGTCTAGAGAAGCAAAGAAAGTATTTAAAAAGCTGCGTATCTCTTCTTGATCAGGTAGAGGGTTGTTTATTTGAGGAATCAAGTCATTTAGCTTGATTGGCAAATCAATATCTTCAGTACCCAAAAGAATTAAGTATTTCTGAAACTTGCTACTTTTAAAGCTGTAAGCCAAGTTTGTTAAGTTTAAAAATATCTGTTGCACATATTTTCGAGACGCGCTGTCTGAACCAGACGGTAAAACCATCAATGACTGAAGATTTTCAATAATAAAAACAGCATTATCCGGATACTGAATAATTGAATCAAGAACCTGAAGGCAATCATCAATAGTCGAATTAAGAACGCTATCTTTAGGTAAAAGTTTAATATTAAGTACGTCACCCGACATAACTCTTCTAAACTCCCTCTGCCCTAAATTCCATAGGAAGACAGGAAGTTTTTTGGGTAACGCAAAATCACGCTCTATCCAGTTAAGCGTGTTGTCACGTTCGAGTATTTGAGTTTGCAAAGACACCACTCTAGACCAAGATTCGGTTAACAATTCAAGTCGTTCCAGCCCCATTGTTTTCACCCCACGGCTAACTCTTGTTTGCTCTTCTCATGCGACCTTGACCCAACAGGAGCTAAGCCTCCTAAATGCTTTTTGCCTGCGCCTGGTGCTAGCTCTCCTAGACCAAGCCGCTCCATTTTTTTCTGAGTTTGCTCAAAATCACGGTAATTCTTCTCAGTCAGCTCGTTTTTCAGCACCTTGAAGCTCCAGCCCGTCGCCTTGAAACGCAATACAGACTTATCCTCTTTGCCATCCTTACCATTCTCAAAAACTTCGTAAGTATTTCTACCCTGTAGCTTGAGAGTATAGTTTTCACCTTTGTATGTTGTGTAGTCCTGCTGTACGCCCTTTTCCTTGTTAAGATTTGCGGCAATCAGTTCTTGCTGATGATGATTCACAAGTTTGCTAACGACTGAGGCAACCTGCTGATTGCGTGAATCTTGTTTGAACGTTTCAGTACGAGATTTGATCGCGTCTAGAAGTTGCCCTGATTTATGCCAAGCTTTTTCAACCGCCCCTTTACCTGTCTGGTTCACCCAATCCTTGACCACTTGCTTGGTATTTGAGTCGGGCAGCGCCTCTGCCAACCGCGCCGCTACTGCTAAAGCTCCAGGCAATTTAAACTTTGAATCAGGTTTCTGTATGTCTTGCAACGCATCATGACGAGCAATTTCTGCTTTCCCTCCGTCTTGCTGTTTCAACTCCTGGCGGTAGGTTTCGTCTGGCTGAACTCCTAAACCTTTAAGCTCCTTGATCTTCTCCTCTCGTTTTGCAATAAGTGGTTGACTTTCAGGTAGAGCCGAGGTTTTCCAGAAATCAACATCCCGTTCTAGTTGAACTAATGTTTGCTCTGGCGTCAGCAGTTCTTTTAGATTAAGGAGCTGTTGAGATTGTTCGGCTACTACGACTGCCGGATTTTGGAGTACACGGGTATCAACCTGAGCTGCAACTACAGGTGTTTCAACCTGAGCCTCAACTATCGGGGCAACTACCGAAGTCT
>CAXUIV010000001.1:0-15980 GCA_964250875.1 uncultured bacterium | reverse complement strand
TCGGGGCAACTACCGAAGTCTTAACTTGAACTTCGACGACTGTGGTTGTAGCTGAACTAACTTCAACCTGAGCTTCAACTATGGGGGCTTCATTAACTAATGGTGGCTCAACCACTGAGGTCTGAACATGAGACTCAGATTCTAGCAAAGGAGCGACTGAAACATATACGAGCAAATTTGAATGAATCTCGCCATCGATTTCTCGTTCGCTGTGTTCCCTTTGGATGGAAAGCTCGCCCTGTTTTTCAAGATCTATCAATTCAACAAAAACGTTTCCCTCTGGGCGCTTAACTAAATCTGCAACATCGCTGATGCCAATTCGCTCATTTTGATTTTGTGTCAGCAGAGCTTGAACTGCTTCTCGAACAGAGGGAGGTTTAACTTGAATTTCTGGCGTGACTTCATTCTCAACTGGAGATGGAACACTTGGTGAGGTTTCAACCTGTGTTTCAACTACTGAAGAAGGTTCAACTTGAGTTTCATTCCGCTCCTGTGCGACTGGCTCGGCTTCAACCTGAGCTTCAACTACGGGAGTTTCAACTTGGGCTTCCTGTTGCAGCTGGAGCTGGTTGACCGAAACCACTCCATCACGCTCCTGCCGAAATACAGTATTGCCTCCCACCTGTATCTCTATAGCAGATCGCTTTTTTGAGTAATCCTGTTCAAGGTTAGTCGCTGCTGGTTGACTTATGGCGTCAGTCAAGGCAGCAATACGATCACTAGTTAATTCCCTTCTTTCTTCTCCAGATGCTGTCTTGCCGTAAACTATTCTTCCGTTCGTTCCCATCTGAACGCGAATTGATTCTGTATCCGCAGCTAACCGAGCAATAAATTCTTGTTGAGCAAGATCGCCCTGGAAAATGTTTTTGGACATTATTCACCCTCCACCTTAGTGATATCTGGAATCCCAATAAGCCCTAGCTCGATCAGAGAACTGGCTAAGTTTTCTATACGGTTTATGATCACTTCATTTCCAATTACAAAAAGAGCAGTTGTACCGTCTAATTTTAGCTCCCAAAATCGTGGGTTTAGATCCTCTTGACAAGGGCGAATATAAACAGGCTCACCGTGTATCGTTCTTATATAGGGCAAATCATCAAGCAGCAGTTCAACCTCCGCTGGACGATAACTAGGTAAAAATGGAGGCAAGGTTGCTGCCTCAATCAAAGAAGCTGCAATTTCTGATTCACGTTGCAATATTTGCTTAGCAGTAGTTGATATTGTAATTTTTGTCATTCTAGTTTCTATCCCAAGCTATTTGAGCTGTACTGCTTTTCCCGTTTGAGCTGACGTTAGCAACAGTTCTTTGGCGTGGGTTGAGCTGAGGTAACAATCGCTCGAAATGGGCTAGGTCTCGTTCGGTCATTCGAGATTGAATTTGTCCATTGGATTGAAGGAGTAGAGGTCCTCTGCCATCTTTAGCATCGATCCTAACGGAGCCATCTGGCGCAGCTTTCCATTTATACGAGAGCTGCCCATCAACTTGTACCGCTTGTTTTGACCTTGCTGCGTATTGAGTCAAAGCCTGTGTTATGTTGTTAACTCTACCTAAATACTCAGTTTCTTTACTACCAATAGGAGCAAATGCCCCACTAGGGTCTTCTCGCTTAAACTGATGGGCAGATAACTGTTTAAGATCCTTTTTTTGAGTATCAGAGAAGTCTACGCTTTGGCGATTAACTATAGGAACTCCTATAGGAGTTGAATCAAATTGCATCAAAGTTTTTCCAGACTTATCTGCAAATGTATAAGTTTGGGCTTCACGCTTAATGCTGTAATCTTCAGATTCGTAAGTCCTACCGTCGGGCGACTTGGAATGAAACAAATCTTTCAAGGCGACAGCTGCTGAATATTCCTGAACGCGATCGCGACCTGACTGAAAAAGCTGACCCACAAAATTCTTAGCATCCTGCCACCAAGAAGTTTTTTCCGGCTGAGCCAGTCGTTGTTCGACTAGCTGCTGAAGGACGTGATTTTGTTCTTCCTGCTGCTCCTGCTGCTGCTTTTGGAGCTGCTGCATGGAATTGATTTGAGCAAGCAACTCTTCTTGAAGAGCAAGATTGGGTAGTTCCTGAACCGAAGACTGTACTTGTGCTAGGGTTTCGTCTTGTTGTTTTATAGGGAGTGATGACGATGCTGACCCACTAAACACGGCATTTTCGTCAGCAACTGTATACGAGCCTAGATCAAGTGTTTCTTTCTCGTTCTCGTTCTCGTTTGCCGGTTCATCGGGAAGTTCACTGAAAGCTAAAAGTGGCTCTCCAAAAATCTGCTGTAAGAGAGCTTCGGTTTCTAGTGAGGAACCTTCTGAAGAGGCACCATCGTTGCTGGACGGATCACTGTCATTAGTACCAGGGTCTCCAGGATCTGCGCTAGAGCTAAGTCCATGCGGAGTATTGTCGCTCTCCACCTCAGCCGAATTGATAGCTTCAAGCTCTTCATACAAGCTATTGAGAACAACCTTTCCGTTTTCGTCAGTTTGCAAAACAACTTGCCCATCAACCTCCAAGGTCTTCAAAGCAGCGCGATCAACAACACTGCCAACGGGGGCAGAGGCAATTCTCTCTAGATCCTGAATGGTTTCAGGAGAAACCTCATTTCTAAATTTATCGCCAACTTGCCCATAAACAACTCTATCTCCATCAGTCAGCCTAACTTCAGTAGCTTCTCTTTCCTCCTCACGATGTTCTTCTAAATCGTCCTTTTGTTTACCAACAAGTTCACTTAGTATAGTCCCAATCAGCTCTTGATAGCGCTGCTGAAAAGAGGATGCCTCGCCAGGTGAAATTGCGTTCATCTTACTCCTCCAGGTAAACGATTGATTACAATTTCACAACCTACGTAGAACACAGTTAACTGTCCGTCATAGAACCATGCAGTAAATTCTGATGGCTGTATAATTTCTCTAGCCTTGTAGAATAATCCCCAGGCAATGCCGCAGATCAAGCCGTCTTGATCGAAAACTTCGATGACCTTTGGAGAATAGCCGAGTTTAATTGGCGCTATTCTGTTGGCTGTTGCAATCAATTCTCTCCATTTCGGGTATTTAACTAAAATGTTTTGTACCTGTTGCGACATGCAAACCTCCACTAGAAAATTTTGGCTAAATCCTCAACCGAGGGTCCCTGCTCTTTATCTTCGGGAACGGGGAAGAGCCTCTCTGCGAGTTCTCGACGCTCCTCAAACTGCCTGGAACGCTCCTCATCAGTTACCTGAGTAGAATTACTCTCGATCAGTCGCTGGCGGATTGTTTCCCACTTTGCCTCTGCCCAGTTCATTTCGTTGATATCAGGGACAGGAACTTTCATTGATTGGATGAGAGGAATATAAGCTTCATTCTTTCGCACATAGGCCGGATTAATAACTACAGCTTTACCTGTTCCTAACTTGAGAAATTCTGCTGGCTCCAAAAGCGATCGCTTTTGATTCTGCTCGTTCAGCGATTTACTACCCCCACCCTTCCCAGTGCTTTTTGATTTCGATTGAAAATTAATCTCCTGATCGCCCAAGTAGTCTGCAAAGATTTTGGCACTTGTAGGGTCTTGCGGGTTGAAAATAAACTTCGTAGCCGTACCGCCGACAATAGCCTTTGTCAACTTCTCTCCATAAGCCTCTTCTAGCTGAGCAATATTCTGATAGCCTAAAATGCCGCAGAAGCCATCCTCTCGGTTTTCATTGAGCCAATTCACCAGTTGTGGAAGGTAAAGTGTCGGTAACTCGTCAAGAGCTACCACCAAAGGATCTTTACGGGGGACAGTGCGACTTACGTTGCGACTCACAATCATGTGAAAAATGGCGGCAAGTGGCGGCCCAACAATGTCGCGGTTGTTTCTATCTAATCCAAAGACAATTAGCTGTTTGCCATCTAAATCTAAAGGAAGAGTCGTGCGTCCGCAAAATGCCCCGATGAAATCCTTCTTCAGAAACCTTTGAAAGATGCGCTGTGCTGTACCAACGATGCTAGCTACGGTCTTCTCAGAGTCCTTCACACTAATGAGCTGAGATAGAGGTCTGGTGGTCCAAATCTTAAGCTTGGTTTTCGACGCCGCCTCCATACGTAGTGGGAGCTGATCTAGACTAAGCAGAGCTTGAGCCATCATCAGGTCACAGTACTTGTCATCGCCCGTGATGGTCTTGATAGCTTTTGTCACGAGCAAAATCCCCTCAATCAGACTGTCACCAGCCTCTTGGAAAAACTTATCTCCAGTGTCTCCCCCACCCTTATTGAAGTTTTTGGTAACAACTGAGGATAGTTGAGCAGCCACAACTGCATCCTCTTCATTTCTTAGTAGGTCGAGCGGATTACAATTCTCACTTTCTGGAAAGCCAGGGGCAAACACGCGCACCGTGTATCCCCGCCGCAGCGCATAAGCAACTGAACGCTTAGTCTGTGCCGGGTATTTGAAGTCATACAGGCACATGGGGAATCCTTGGTCTAGCGCTGAACGTATGAGGGGGTCAATGACTGAGAATGTCTTGCCTGACCCTGCTGCCCCGATCGCAGCAATTCCACGTTGAGCGTCAGGCACATACAGTGTAGGGCTTGAGGACAAAGCCTTATCAACTTTCTGTTTCCATTTCGATTTAGCCTTTACCAGTCCCTTAGCCTCCCAATCTGCATGTAGACGCTGCCGCATCTGGACTGGCATACCAACATAGAGAGCCACGTTGTTGCGAGACACTTTCCCCATCTGCTTTCTCGCTTTTTTAGCTGCTTGCGTTTTCTCTTTTTGTCCACCCCAGTAAGAGGTAGCAATCTTGCCTTTTTTCACTCCTCCAGCAAGTACTTGAAGAATGATAAAAGCAGCTACACATCCAATCAAAGTTATGCCAACTTGGGTTTTAGCAAAGTTTAAAACTTTAACTCCAGTGGCTTGAAGTGAAGGTATTTCTGCAAAAACTACTTGCGTTTGAGCGCTTGGTGTCGTCATTTAATCAGTATCCTCGCTAGTATTAATCTTTACAAAACCTGTTCCTTCATAGCAGTAAGTAGTGTGACTAGTTGCGTTTCTTCGTTCTACGGATTGAGTAATTCCAAGGCAAGGAAAGCCATTTTTGGCTTCATTTAAGATTGAGACTAAATTTGTGTTTTTAGGTAAGTTTCGATTGAGTAGCAGTTTTAAAAACTGCTTACCATGTGCGTCGTACAAAACATAAAGACATCCACCCGATCCGCACAGTTCTTTAGAATTGAAATCAATAAAATAAAGATTGTGATTATCATCTCCCGCAATTTTCAAAGCTTTAAACTGGTTTTTTGGTATGCTGCGAGAATGAGAGAAATAATCATTGATAGCGATTTCAAGTACATCATTTGGAACCGTCAAGACTGCACTCTCCCATTCTGTATTTACTTGTGTTGAGCTGTTAAGCAGAGTAAATAAACAAAGCAAAAGTAAGTTGATAGCACCAAAAACGGCAATTGATGTCTTTGGTTTTGAACTTAGTAATTTGGTTGCAGTCTTTACAAAAAGATTGTCTTGAATTACTCGTACTCTATCCACTAAATACTCCTTGCTATTGTACTTTAATGACTGCTCATACTTAACAACCCATTGCTCCAACACTTTGTTGATAGCTGTTAGCTATGTTCTCACCATAGGATTTAACGCTAAATTTCCCATTTCCATCGCTTACATTAGAATCAATTGGAATTGAAGTTCCACCGAACTGCATTTGACCAACTCGTTGAATTAAGCGATCACCTGTAAAAACTTGCCCTGTGGTCGGATCGATTTCAGAAAGAGCAATGTTAATTAAATTCTTGCTGTCTGTATCGAACAATGCCTCTTGGTCAGCAACAGGAAAGAAAGTAAGCACTTCAGCATCACTAACTTGTTTCCCACTGTCTAGCTCTGACAGGAAATTATTGCCGCCACTCTTCGATGAAATCTGGTTACGCACGTCCTGGCGGTAGGACATATACTGGATAGCCCCCAAACCCCTACCACAATTACCACCGCTATCGCAGACAAACGGACCAACGGAACTGTAATCCCCTTCGATACTTGATATGGCTGAGAAAAGTGCATCTAGAAGAACTCCATTTTGTTGATTCGAGCAGCTGAGACTGCCTTGAGACTGGAGAAAAGATAGGCTAGCAGGCAATGCTGGATTGCTGGCAGTATTGGTGCCGCCGCCAGATGAACTGCTAGAACTACTCGTTTGGCTGCTGGCTTGTGAACTAGAAGTGCTTGAAATGGCGCTGACATCCGGATTGTTGATAGTTGGCGTAGTCACAGATCCAAGGAAAACAGGGGTTTTCTCAGCGACACCTTTGAGAAAAGGAATCGGACCAAAAATGTATGGAGTGCATCCCAGATCTACTGGTGAGTGAATGCAAAAATTAGTGTAAAAACCAAAGTCTACAGTCCCTTCTTTCTCGGCTGTATTAATAACCACAACCTTGAATGGCCCTGTGTTACCGGGACCATAAGGAAATCTTCCATGAGGCTCCTTGCCTGGTCCCTGTGTCCCTGCTGTTTGCCCTAATGGACCATAGCCACCAGGAACCCACGGGGCAGGAGGTTTGCCCGATATCCAATAAGTACCCAGGACTTTTGGAGATCCGGCAACTTCAAATGAAGCGCAGTTTTCCTCACATGGAGTGTTGAACTGTTGAGGAGCGCGATCGCCTCCTGAAATTGAGCGGTAGCGCTTCTGTTCCTTATATTCAAAGGCAATATCCACACTTCCTACATCGTTACCTACAGCCTGTAGTGGAGCAGGGGTCTTAGACCAGGATAGGTCTGGCAAACCTTGAATCTTATCGAGAACTACACCCTGCCACTGGTCAAAAGCTCCAATAGGAGTAGAGCTTAGGTTTGGCACGTCGCTGAATTTATAAGGTTGGAGACTTGGTAGAGTCGAGAATTCCAGTTTTCCTAAGATTGGAGATTCTTGCAGAACTTGCCCAATGGTCTTGTTGATGTCAAGACCAGCAACGCTTTTAAGCAAGTCGTTGACTGGCTTCACCGTTTTTACTGGTAGAGGTAGTAGATCTGGGTCAGCTTTGGTCAGGCTCTCCAGATTTTGCAGCTTGAAAGGTTCAAACCGATCTAGAGTCACTTCCTCGCTATCAAATCCTACAGCAGAGGCGATCGCTGCAAAAGTGAGATCCTGAAGTCCGAAAGAATCGCCGAAATCCCCCATTCGCAAAACTGATTTAGGCGAGTCACCCTGATTCCAGGTGCGGTCTGGATTGTATTTTAGGTTAGATTTTAGATCTTCAGGAAATTGAACCGAGCCACTTTGATCAAAGGGTGGAAGAACACTAAAGCTTAGGTTTTGAGTATCGGGGATTTGAGCGCCCTGGTACTCTACGGTAGGAATGCTTGCGGATGTTACGGGTGGAGTGTTGGCTATAGATATGAAAGGCGTGCCTGCAATAAGCAAAGAAAGCAGTAAGCCAGTAAGCAGCCAGTAGAGAGAAAGAAGTTTAGAACGCATAGCATTACCTACCGATAAGAGTTTTCACGAACGAGGGTGTCGCCACCTGGCAGTAACTGTTGGAGGGCCGGTGAAGACGAGCTTGAAAGTTTTTTCAGGCGATCAACCAGCTTGAGTGATATGCCTGATGATGATGCCGCTGAGTCGAGCTGCTCTCCATTTTTAACTCGCGCCAAGAAACCTTGAATTCGCCGAAATAGAGGTTGATCGGATTCGATTAGATGCCTTTGCACGGCAACCTCTAGTCCGTTGCTGAGAATTTCCCAATCAGCCACAGCCTCAGTCAAAAGTCTGTAATGAGTTGGTGGCCGCACTGATTGCACACCTACGTTGACGATATCGACAGTTCGATACTGCTGAGAGGCACCTGTTTTTACTTGGAATATGTAGACCCGGTGTTTTCCGGAAGGAGCAACAGTAACAGCTGTAAGCAAAGTACTGGAAGTGCTTGGTGGTAAGCCAGAAAAGTGTATTTTATTGATACGCCGCAAATGCAGCACGGTTGCACCAGAGGTTTTACATTCTGCTCGTTCGGTAGATAAGCATCCATCAAAATCTAGAGTTAGGAAACTTGGATCGTCGATCCAGACCTTCTCAACTAACTCGCCGGTATCCCAGCTTATGTTTAATCCATAACCCTCAGCGAGCTGCAAAGAAACCGGCTGAGACGACTGACCTATAGCCTCATCAATAGAAATTTGGCGTATTGCTCCGTCTGGCGCTGGCGAACTAGCGACAGCATGATCAGGATCTGCAAGCGCCGGGGATATAAGAACGCAACTGAGAAGTCCTCCAAGCAGCCAATAAGGAGTTTTCATGTTTAGAACTCAAATGAGTGATTAACAAAAACCTGAACTCCCTTGCCAACAGGCAAATACCAAAGATGAGCTTCAGACTTGTAATTTTGTACAGATGCTTGATTACTGGCAGTGATGCGTTGAGCCAGAGGTGTAAATCCTCCATCCAGAAGAGCGCCAAACAAATCTTTTCCTCCGCTTTGACTGGTTGTCGAAGAGCTGAAACCAGTGCCACTAACTGCTGAGGAGGATTGGCTATCAGGCTGAGTTAAAACTTGACCAATCTTCGAAGCAGCTCCTAAGAAAAAGTTTTCCGCATCAGTGAAAAAATTCGAGGGCGATTTATCCCATTTTGAAGCAATTAAAGGTTTGCCGTCTGCGCCGCGAATGCTAATTGCTCCTTGGGGTAGCACATACTCTTGCCCATTAATAACAGCTCGATCTGCCTTGAGCGTGATCAAGCCTGATTCCCCAACATTGGAGACTTGAGCGACTACCTCTGTGTTTGAGGGCAGAACCTCATTTCCATCGCCGTCAGACAGAGGTTCTGTTAGCTGCACTACAAATTCTTCTTGGGAAACCGAGCTGGCTGTTTGGCCTAGTTGAAAACCCCCATTGTTGTTAGCATCTCTAGACCAGACAATGGGAGTACTGAGTGTTCCCTTCGCTAAATTGCCGACCTGCAAACGACGCATAGGAGTGTCAGAAAGAATGCGAGATTCCTCGCTTTGGCTGCTCTGACTTAACTCAGGGCCTGACTCAGAAGCATCTATATTTTGATTGAGCGTAGTAGACACCATTGCGGGGTTTGATAGAGGCGATGCTAATCCTCCCGGCTGGTTGTAAGTAACTGGGATGGCAGCAGACGCGATCGCGTCGAGAGAGACGGGACCAGTGGATACTGGAGTTGAAGTTTTGGATGAAGAATTTTTGGTGGCATCATCAAAACTCACTTTGCCATAGCTGCCGATTTGAGATAGAGCAGCCAGCTGTTGAGCTGGATCTGGAGAAGCCTTGGAAGATGCTGTAGTTGGCGATGAACTACTCCTGCTCACCTGGCTTAGTGGTGGTGAAGAGGAGCGCTGTGAAAAAGAGGGAGATGAAGCAGAGAGCGGTGCTGCACGATAAACCGTTTCGGTTCGCGGTGTATATGCTGGAGCGGGAGTGTAGGGAGTAGCAGGCGTAGATGTCTTTTTTACCTGTGATGTTTTTTGATTTTTGACAAGAGCTTTTCCAGGACCTTTAGCACGATCAATAGCCTTGATCTGCTCTGCTTGCTTTCCTAGCGCAACCTGTGTTTTAAGGTTTCCCTTTGAATCTCCATCAAAATCGTCATTAGGTTTTGTAGTAGAGGTTGCAGGAACTGACTTGTCTGCCATTGAGGGAGCAGTTTTAGTTTTCTGGCCAGTAATGCCACTCATAAACAAAGCAGCACCGCCGAGGATAATCGCAATAGGAATACCCACGCCCACAGCTTTGGCGAAAGGGTTGCTTGCAAATGTCGCCTTCGTCTTTCCTTCTACTGGATCGTCAAATAATTCAGCTTGGCCTACCGCATTTTTGACTGCACTTTGGTTTACAGGAGGTCCACCTTCAACTAAAGTCCCACTCTCGTTGCCTATCAAGGGGGTTACAGCTTGGGGTGACTCATTGTCAAAGCCAACCATAGCCGCTAATTGGGTTTCGTTCCAAATAGTGTCGCCTTCGGTTTCAAGAGCGATTTCGCTGATGTCAAGCTCGCCTTCGGGTGGTGCTTCGTTCACATCCATCATGTCCATGACAGCAGAGCTGTGCTGATTGTTAGTCATAAGTTCTCCTGCACTAAGTCACGTATACCGTAAATTTCTAAGCCACTCTTTCTCTGCTGATAAATAATTGAAGAAATCCCATTATTTTCACCTGGATATTCTGGAGCCTCGACTGATTGAACAAAAATTTCCTTATTAAAAGAAATAACGTCTCCTACGCTATTTCCCTTATCAAATACAAGGAGATTAGCAACCATTCGGACTTTCCATCTCCCCTCACCCACCTTTTGAGGAGGCTGAATTTCAAGAGGAACGAGAGCAACTTGGGTGCTGCCTGAAAAAATACCGCTAGGTGTGATGTCAGCCAAAGTTTTCAAAAACTCTTTTCTAAAGTCTTCACTCAAAGAAAATCCGGCCTCCCAAGCGGCAGTTGCTATCCTTCCTCCACCCGCCCCTCTTCCGTGTACTTCAACCCCTAAATCTAGTTGAGGCTTTGTTGCCTCTTCAACTGTTGTAGGTGGTTTTGTTCCCGACCAATTGAGCATTTTAATCATGGTGTCGGAAACGAATTTAGCTACTACTTGAGGAGTTCGATCTTTATTGCCTAAAGGAGCGACAGGTATTGTCGTTCCCGTGCCTAATTGGACCAAGGAAGGAACGGGTTTACGAGCTACAGTGTTGACAGAATTAAGTGAGGCAAAAATCAGTAAAATACTTACAATGTGTAAAGCTCCAGTTCCAACAAGAAAAAGCCCTAATTTGTCGCTTTGAGAAAACTTATTCTCCTTGCGTTCGAGAAAACGTAGGCGTTTTTTCTCTAGAGGACTGTCTAAGTTTGCTTCTGAAGTCATGGTCATTCAATTATTTGTAAATTATTCGTAAATTATTCAGATTCAGAGGAAGATGCAGCAGATTCTTCTGCTTGAGCGCCAGAGCCTGAGGAAGAGCTAGCGGCTGCACCAGCAGATCTCATAACCGCTATATCAATACCTCCCGTAATTGCTGTGGTGGCCAAACTAGACAAGCTGCTAAATACCGCCATTCCTCCACCAGCCGCCAAAACCATTGCTAGGACTGGAGCTAATATGCCGGTTATACAAGCGAAGATTAAAGGATCGTTTGCACCAGCTTTGAGAATCATCGTGGCCACTAAGCCCGTAATAATGTTGTAACAAAGCTTAACCATCCCCACTGAGTAGAATGCGATCAGCCAAGCGTAAATTGATTTTTGCCCTACAGGAAGTAAAGAAGCCCCCACAGCAAGAGGACCAAGCAGTCCAGTAAGCAAGAGAGAAATTTCAACAACGTACTGAAAGGCTATCCCGATAGAGATTAAGAAGCCTCTAATAAACAGAGAAATAACATTCTGAACGTCTTCTAAAGGGTTTGGCAATTTAAAAGCATCTAACACTCCACTATTCTGATTGTTTCCATTAGGTATAGAATTTGCAATTTGTTGCGCTTGTTGAGTTGCATTTTGCACACAATCTTGCTGTTGTTGTGGATCGGCAATTCTAGAGCATTGACTAAGGACTGCTTGAGCCTGACCTGCTGCTGAGTCCTGGTTCATGATCTGTTGATAAGCTTCTTCAAGTTGAATGTTGGCGGATGTGGAAGTTAGTAATTGCTGATTTGTATTATTGATTATTGCTCGAAGTTGAAGCGTAGAGTTTTTTAAAACAGCGCCCTGATTTGCTAAAAGAACAATTACTATCAATGGCCAGATAATTTCTGTAAACGCTTTTGGATCGTCGCCGTCCATTAGATTTTTGAAAAACTGAACCATGAACAGCGTCAGCGTCCCGACCGCAAAAAACACCCCCAGCTTAACGGTCGCGTCATAAAGACCACCATTTAAGACATCATCCCAAAGCCCGTTCATGGCCTGACTGATAGCGCCAGCAGTAGTTGCGCCATCTTGAACAATTTGGGAAGCATCGTTAGTAGAAGCACCAAATGCTAGTATTGACGCTTTTGAATAAATCAACATAGTTCGCCTAGAAAAGTCTAGCTCTTGCTGCACGCTTGAAATTTTCTCTCCCTTGGCTAAGAGTTTCTAGATTTTGACCTTGATTTGCTCCTGTAACTTCACTTGATATATTGCTCAAATTGAGATTGCCTAGATTTTGAGCCTCAATTTGGCGCTGCATATTCACATTTAAAGAACCAGCGATCGCAGCATTTTGGGCATTCTGCTGAGCCATTTGCTTGACAACATCCTGAGTGGATACAGAATCAACGGCTGTCTGTGCCTGTTGCCCCGTTGCAGTTACAGCGGTTTGAGTATTCTGCGCTTCTTGCTGCATTTGGGTCTGTCCACCGCTTGATAGTACAGACGCAGCACTAGCCCTAGTGATTTGCCCATCCACGGCGTTAGCTGCCGCTCCCGATGAATAGATTGTGCCGTTTGAGGTAGAAGCTTTCTGCACTCCATCGCGAGATTGGAACGGATCTGGTATGCCTAAAGCACCAGTTGCATCGCTGATTATCTGGCTAACATCTTGTCCTACATTAGAAGAGATGGCTTTGAGCTGAGATGAGCCAAGCTGCCCCAAATATCCTTTCATGCTGCTAACTTGTTGTTGAAGCTGATTGAATATCTGGGTGAGTGGATTGTCGTTAAAGCTCTGGCTTGTTTGTGCTTGAGCTGGAAGACCTGCTAGTGCAATAAACGTACAGGCAGCACTAAAGGAAATTGCAATTTTTTTCACTTGATTTCTTCCTTCACAAAATACTTTGATGTTAAACCCATAACTAGGAAGCTCTAATGCTTGCCACTAGTTCCTTTGAAAATTCAGACAAGGCAAACAGTTTCTTGTCTGCTGAGTAGCGCCCTAAAGCAGCAGTTCGAGCTATTTGTTCATTTGGATTATTCGCAACCGCTCCTAACAAAGGAAAAGCGGGGTAGTAGCGGGCAAAGGTATAAGCACCGTTGTCGTCAAGTAACCAACGCGAGTAAATACCCTCTTTTTTTGGAAAAAAGCTTTCAGTAGAATTTCTTCCGATGATATCCTTTGGGTATTTGAGGATATGAGAAAAACTATCAACGGCTGTTGGCTGAATTCTACCTATGAGCTTAGTTGAAAGGTTCTGAAAAATCTTCGCAGCCGATGGGGATCTTGCAATCGTGTCAGGATCTTGTCCCGAAATAATTACCCTAGTTCCACTCTTGGCACCATTGGCACATAGTCGAGCTACTAGTGCGGCAATTGAATCGTACTCAAACAGGATAGGGGCTTCATCCAGAAAGAAAATGGACGCAGGTGACGATAGCGCTCGTCTAAGAGCAGCAGAATAGGCTGAAAGCGCTAAGATTGCTGCATCATCGTCGTTACTCAAATTTCTAAGAGCAAACACGAGCAATCTGGCATCAGCCCTGAAGGTAGAAGGTCTGGAAATTGCTTTCCCTACTCTTGAATCAAGCCAGGATGCCAAGCGAAGCTTGGTGTAATCAAGCGCAGATCTGATATCGTCGGTTGTGTGTTCAAGTCTTAACCTCTCCAAAGAACAGAATGAGTAAAAGTCGAGTAGAGTAGGCATTCCTGCCCATTCCCTCGACCCGAAGCCTCCTACATACGCCTGAGCGTAGCGATCGCGAATCAAGTCGTCGGCGAAGTATGCTTTCAAGCCCAGCCCAAGAATTGATCGTATGCTATCAGTGAGCGTTCGGTCCGCTACGCTTCCACCACGCTTGGAACCGATGACCATTGCCATGAGAGCTTCAGAAAGAAAGTCTTTGTAATCCTCAAAGCGATCTGCCTGAAGCTTAGGTTCGAGACCAACTAGATTAGGTAGCTCGAACAAGTTACTGCTCTCCTTGCCAATATCAAAATATCCGCCATCGTCTCCCATGAAATAGGTGTAGTCGCTGAAGGTTGAAGAACCATCAGGCTTGGGGAAGTCCATAGCCACAACTGGTATGCCGTGAGAAAGCGCTTGGGTTAAGACACCTGCTGCTAGAACTGATTTGCCGCTACGAGTCGTTCCAAATAGAGCCAAATTTCTGTGTTTCTTGAAAAGATCTAAGAATATCGGCACCCCACCTTCCTCAGCGATGAGTTCAAAACCGCTGGAGTCAGCAGGGCGAGTGCGGACCAGTGGCATCAAGCCAGGTACTTCGCCGTTTAAATAAACCTGCCGCCTGTTGAAAGGAGAGGTAAGCAGCCTCTCCCATGTGATTGGAAAAGTTTGCAGCCAAATTCTCCAAGGGTACTCAGTTTCACGAGCAACCCAGGCAGGTCTTAAAAAGAAAGACTGTATTTGCCGACAGGCATCATCTAGCTGAGATCGAGATGGTCGGTGAACCAGAAAAACTACCGCGCAATGCACGGGAATTGCCCCTTCATACAGCTCTCTTTGAGCAGCTACTCCCTTCTCAATTTTAAGATGCGACCCTACATCAATAGATCCACCCTTTGCCGCGATCGTGGTCGAGGTTTGACTTTGTTTAGTAAGCCTCTGCATGTTGGTCTTCACCAAGTTCTCGTTAGCTCTCGTGAGCTGACAAAAAATCTCAGTGTCGTAGACATTATCGCGGGCGAGTACATTCCAAAGGTAGCGCATCTGGGACTCTTTGCCACTCCAGCCTCCTGGCTTATCGATGAAAGTCAAGGCACCAATATACCTGCCTTTAACGTTTACCCATTGCCGGTCTGGTACTGGAACTGAGGACTCCGACTCTAGAAGTAAAGTAGCTGGATGCACCTCTGAATGAATCTCTTCACGCAAGCCGTTATCGTCCAAAACTAGAAGCTGTGGTACGGGTTTAGGTGGCGAAGTGTTAAATCTTTGCCAGGTATGGTCCCACAGCTCATCTGCCGAGAAAGGACGAATATCTAGCCCAAGCTTGTTGGATAAAAGTTGCTCCCATAATTCATAGCCTTCGGTAAAGGAAGAATAGAGGAGTTTCTCAATCCGAGTGTGCTGAATTTCGTTTAGTTCGCCAGTAAAAGATTTCCAGAACCGCTCGACACGGCCAAGAATTTTTTCCAGTTGATCGGCTGCTCCAGCAGTGTCAGGTTCGTGCGTGTACGTCACGTAGAGTCTCAAAAATTTAGGCTTTCTAATGCCTGATCGGGTGAGTTCTTGTACTCGCGCTCGCTCTCCCATAATGAGAAACTTCAACTCCTGGTTGGGAGCGCTGGAAGTCAAGGTAGCAAGCTGGTTTTGTCGCTCATCATCTGAGATAAACGATCCTAGATGTATGGTCAGCTCTTCGTTGTCGGGCAAATCTTTCAATCCAGTTTCAATAGCATTAAAAACTGGTCCTACCTCCTCACTTCGTAGAGTAGAATGGATCCCTCTGCAATCAAAACCAAAACGGATTTTGAAGCCGTTTGTTCCTTTCCTCAAGATAAATGCTCCAATGTTTCTGCCACCTAAGGAGATCTGAAGCATAGAAGCTAGCTGAAAATAATCCTCTAGAGGACTATATCGAGTGGTTTCCTGGCCGTTGTCCACTCGCCGCGAACCAATCTTAGTTTTTTGCTTTTTTGGTTTTGTAGAAGCCATAAGTCAGCTATCTTCTGCGCCTTCGTAGAGTTTTCTTTTTCTCAGGTTGTTTTTTCTTGGACCGAGAAGCATCATCAGCAGAACCACTATCTAGAATCTGCTGATAGAAACCGTAGCCTCTGGTCCAAGAAGGGACTGACACAAATTTGGAGAGATATTGCCAGGTTTTATCACCTGTCAGAACCCACCAAGTAGCGACTCCCCAGGCGGCTATAGCACCAGTCCAAACCCACGACCAACCAAAAATGACTTTGCAGAGATAGTAGCTGGTCATAGTGATGGCAGTCCAGGGAACGATCTGATCTGCCGGAAAGGGACCAACCTTGGGGGCATCACCCAGAGATTGGTTTACAGTGCGAAATTTGTCTGCCATCAGAGTTGAAAGTTAACTAAGGAGCAGCGCCACCACCAGTAGCGCCACCAGTAATGAAGCCAGCTAAGATGTCGCCCAGGGTTACAGTGATCAGGATAATGA